>JBAZRQ010000185.1:0-5203 GCA_041662925.1 Nocardioides sp.
CGACGCCCTCATGCAGCGCTGAGGGGCGGGCTGAGCATGCTGCACCCGGAGGCGCGGCGCGCGCTCGAGCAGGAGGCGGGTGAGGTCAGGGTCTTCGAGGACGGTTTCGACATCGAGACCTCGCGTGCCGAGGCTCGGGCGTCGGCGGCGGCCGAGCCGCGCGAGGACGTCGCGGAGGTGCGCGACGTCGACGCCGACGGCGTACCGTGCCGGCTCTACCGCCCGGCCGACGCGCTGCCCGGCGTCGTCGTGCACCTGCACGGCGGCGGCTTCGTCTTCCACGACGTCGACGTCCACGACGCGTCGGCGCGCCGGCTCGCCAACCGGACCCGGACGACTGTGCTCAGCGTCGACTACCGGCGCCCGCCCGAGCACCGCTTCCCGGCGGCGCCCGACGACGTCGACCGGGCGCTGGCCTGGTGGCCGGAGGACGGGCCGGTGTTCCTGCACGGCGACAGCGCGGGCGGCAACCTCGCGCTGGTGGCCGCGCTGCGGAACCCGGGCCGGGCTGCCGGGCTGGTGCTGATCTACCCGTTCCTCGACCCGGGCGCCGGCTTCGACTCCTACGTGACCGCCGCCGACGGGTTCGACCCCCGGGAGGCCGACTGGTACTGGCAGCAGTACGCCGCCGCGCCCGCCGACCTCACCGACCCCGACCTCGCGCCGCTGCTCTCGGAGCGGCTGGGAGACCTGCCACCGACGCTGGTGGTGACCGCCGAGCACGACCCGCTGCGCGACGAGGGCGAGCACCTCGCGGCGCTCCTGGCCGAGGCCGGGGTCCCTGTCGTCGGGACCCGCTACCTCGGGCAGGTGCACGGCTTCTGGCGCCACGACCGGGACTTCACCGCCGCCGAGCCGGCGATGCTGCAGGTGGCGTCGTTCCTGACCTGGGTCAGGGGCCGCGCGTCGGGAGCCTGAGTCTCGTCTGGGAGGATTCACCCATGCGCGTCCACGTCGGATCCGACCACGCCGGCCTCGAGCTCAAGGAGCACATCGTCGGCTGGCTGACCCAGCACGGCTACGAGCCCGTCGACCACGGCCCCTTCGTCTACGACGCCCAGGACGACTACCCCGTCTTCTGCCTGCGCGCCGCGGAGGGCGTGGCCGCTGACCGACAGGTCGGCCACGACAGCCTCGGGGTGGTGATCGGGGGCTCCGGCAACGGCGAGCAGATCGCCGCCAACAAGGTCCAGGGCATCCGCTCCGCCCTCGCGTGGTCGGAGGAGACCGCCGTCCTCGCCCGCGAGCACAACGACGCCAACGTCGTTGCCGTGGGCGGCCGGATGCACTCGCTCGAGGACATGACCCGGTTCGTCGAGGTGTTCCTCACCACCGGCTTCCCCGGCGACGAGCGCCATGTGCGCCGCATCGGGCAGCTGACGTCCTACGAGACGACCGGCGCGTTGCCGCCGCTGCCGGAGTCCGCCCGCCGCGATGCCTGAGGGGCACACCCTCCATCGGCTCGCGCGCGACCTCGAGGCGGCCTTCGCGGGACGCCTGGTCCGGGTGGGCAGCCCCCAGGGCCGCTTTGCCGACTCCGCCGCGCTCCTCGACGGACAGGTCGTCGAGGGCGCCGAGTCGTGGGGCAAGCACCTGTTCATCGCCTTCCCCGACGAGCGGCTCGTCCACGTCCACCTCGGCCTCTACGGCGGCTTCGAGGTGAACCAGGGCATCGAGGAGGTCCCGCCGCCGGTCGGCCAGGTCCGGCTGCGGCTGGTCACCGCCGACGCCGGCGCCACGTCGTACGCCGACCTGCGCGGCGCCACGGCGTGCGAGCTGGTCACCGTCGAGCAGCGCGACGCGATCCTCGCGCGCACCGGGCCCGACCCGATCCGTGCAGGACCGGATCCGGGCCGGGCCTGGGAGCGGGTCCGCCGCAGCCGGGCGCCCATCGGCGGGCTGCTGATGGACCAGTCGGTGCTGGCCGGGGTCGGCAACGTCTACCGCGCCGAGGTGCTGTTCCGGCAGCGCATCCACCCGCTGCGCCCCGGCAACACCCTGCGTGTGGGGCAGTGGCAGGCGATGTGGGACGACCTCGTCGAGCTGATGGCCGAGGGCGTGCGCACCGGCCGGATCGATACCGTCCGTCCCGAGCACACGCCCGAGGCGATGGGCCGCCCGCCCCGGGTGGACGACCACGGCGGCGAGGTCTACGTCTACCGCCGTACCGGTCGGTCCTGCCACGTGTGCGGGGCGACCGTCCGGACCGGGGTGCTCCAGGCCAGGAACATCTTCTGGTGTCCCCGATGCCAGCCCGCGTTCCGCTCCCGCGCCGTACGCTGAAGGCCCCTCCTCCCGACCGGCCCAGACTGGAACCTCCCCCATGACCGCCTCGTACGACGCAGCGCGGCCTGCCCGCGCGCCCCGGTGGCTCCGGTCCTGGCAGCTCTTCCTGCGACGTGGGCTGAGCACGGAGTCCCAGGTCGCGCTCTGGCTGGCCCTCGCGGCCATGGGGATCACCACCGCCGTGGCGATCTGGCCGGTGGAGATGCCGTTCACGGCGTTGATGCTGCCGCTGCTCGTGGCCAGTGTCCTGCTCGGGCCGCGGACGCTGCCCTGGTTCGTCACGTTCCTGATGGCGCTGCTCGCCGTCACGCTCGCCCTGCAGGTCGAGGTCACCTCACGCACGGTCGCGGCCACCGTCGTGCAGTTCACCATGGGGATGGTGGTGCTCGCGGCGAGCGTGCGCCGCTCGGCCCTCGGCGTCGCCGGCATCCACGGCGAGACCATGTTCATCGACCTGCGCGACCGGATCCTCACCCAGGGCGGCATCCCCGACCTCCCGCCGGGCTGGCAGGTCCAGTCGGCGCTCCGGTCCGCCGGAGGTACGCCGTTCGCCGGCGACTTCGTCGTCGCGGCACGACGCGGCGACCACCTCGAGGTGGTCGTGGTCGACGTCTCGGGCAAGGGCGCCGAGGCCGGCACTCGCGCGCTGCTGTTGTCGGGCGCCTTCGGCGGCCTGCTGGGTGCGATGCCTCCGGCGCGCTTCCTGCCCGCCGCCAACGACTACCTGCTGCGCCAGGAGTGGGAGGAGGGCTTCGCGACCGCCATCCATCTGTCCCTGGTGCTCACCACGGGTGACTACGAGATCCGTACGGCGGGCCACCCGCCGGCCGCCCACCGCACCGCGGGCTCCGGCCGGTGGCAGGTGCTGCGCACCGAGGGCCCGGTGCTGGGGCTGATCGAGGACGCGACGTTCACCTGTGCCCACGGCCACCTCGGCAAGGGCGACGCGGTGATCCTCTACACCGACGGCATGGTGGAGGAGCCGCGGGTCGACATCGACCTCGGCATCGACCGGATGCTGGGGCAGGCCGAGTCGCTGCTGCGGGGGTCCTTCGACGGCGCCGCCACCCGCCTCACCGAGGCGCTCGGCTCACCCGACGACGACCGCGCGATGCTGGTCGTGCACCGCCCCTGATCCTCGGGCCGTTTGGGGGACCGCGCCGTAGGTGTGGCACCATGACAGCCGCACATTTCGCGCCTGCGACGGCGCGCGATGAGGCACGCGGATGTAGCTCAATGGTAGAGCCTCAGTCTTCCAAACTGATTACGCGGGTTCGATTCCCGTCATCCGCTCCAAGGAGTCCCGAACGCACCTGTTCGCGGCGTCTTGACCATGAACAACCCATGCATCAACGGGGCGTAGCGTAGTGGCTAGCGCGCCTGCTTTGGGAGCAGGAGACCGCAGGTTCGAGTCCTGTCGCCCCGACGCACCAAACACCATTCCAGATCAGAGGAGACCACCTGTGAAGAGCGCCGTCGAGACCTTGAGCCCGACCAGGGCCAAGCTGACCGTCGAGGTGCCCTTCGAGGAGCTCAAGCCGAGCCTCGACGCGGCCTACAAGAAGATCGCCCAGCAGATCAACATCCCGGGCTTCCGCAAGGGCAAGGTCCCGCCGATGGTCATCGACCGTCAGGTCGGCCGTGGCGCCGTGCTGGACGAGGCGATCAACGAGGTGCTGCCGCAGAAGTACATCGAGGCCCTGCAGGCCAACGACCTCACGCCGCTGGCGCAGCCCGAGATCGAGGTGACCAAGTTCGAGGACAACGAGACCCTCGAGTTCACCGCCGAGGTCGACATCCGTCCCGCGATCACGCTGCCGTCGTACGAAGGCATCGAGGCGCAGGTCGAGGACGTCGAGGTCGCCGACAGCGACGTCGACGAGCAGGTCGACGCGCTGCGTGAGCGCTTCGCGACCCTCAGCGACGTCGAGCGCCCCGCCGCTGACGGCGACTTCGTCGTGCTGGACCTCAAGGCCACCCGTGACGGTGAGGTCATCGAGGGTGCCGAGGTGACCGGTATGTCCTACAAGGTCGGCCGCGGCGGCATGATCGACGGCCTCGACGAGGCGCTGCTCGGCATGTCCGCCGGCGACGAGAAGACGTTCTCCTCCGAGCTCGTGGGTGGCGACCAGGTCGGCCAGCCCGTCGACGTGCTGGTCTCGATCAGCCAGGTCCAGGAGCAGGAGCTGCCCGACCTCGACGACGACTTCGCCCAGCTGGCCTCCGAGTTCGACACCATCGACGAGCTCACCGCCGACGTGCGGGAGCGGCTCGGCCGGGGCAAGCGCCTCGAGCAGGCAGCCGCGGCCCGCGATGCCGTCCTCGAGGTCCTCCTCGAGCGGGTCGAGGTGCCGCTGCCCGAGTCGATGGTCACCGACGAGCTCAACGCCCGCCGCCAGAACATCGAGCAGCAGCTCGGCCACGCCGGCATCCCCATGGACAAGTACCTCGAGGACGAGGGGCAGACCATCGAGGAGTTCGAGGCCGACCTCGACCGCCGGGTCCGCGACGCCGTGGCCGCGCAGTTCATCCTCGACGAGGTGGCGAAGAAGGAGGAGATCGGGGTCGCTCAGGAGGAGCTCTCCGGTCACCTGGTGCGCCGGGCCCAGCAGTCGGGCCAGGACCCCCAGGAGTTCGCCAACCACATGTTCGAGCACAACCACATCCCCGAGATGGTGCAGGAGATCCTGCGCGGCAAGGCCCTCGCGACGATCGTCGAGACCGCTGTCGTCAAGGACGCCTCCGGCAACCTGGTGGAGCTGAAGAACCTCCGCCCCGACGGCACCATCGGCGAGCCCGAGCCCGAGCCCGAAGCAGTGGTTGAGGCAGGCGCCGACGACGAGGCCTCCGACAGCGAGACCGAGGCGCCCACCACCAGCTGATCTGTAGACCAAACCTGTCACGAGGCAGGGTGAGG
>JBAZRQ010000186.1:0-5185 GCA_041662925.1 Nocardioides sp.
AGCGCCCGGATCTCCTTGGGCGTCGTCTGGTAGCCGAGCAGCCACAGCGACAGCGCCGGCACCGTGCTGCCGCCGATCTGGGTCATCTGCTCGTAGGTCTGGCAGATCGGCAGGCCCCAGGCCTCGTCGTCCCACTCGGGGTGCTCGCCCACCCGCTTGCGGACGGCGACGTGCATGATCCGCACCTGCATGGCGGTCGCGCGCCCGGCCGCGCCCGGCTCGAAGAGGGCCCCCGGCTGGGAGGTGTCGATCCAGAAGCGGGAGGTCTCGAGGAAGCGGCGCAGCGCGTTGTCGCCGGCGTAGCCCCCGGCGAGCGAGAGCGGCATCGCCACCGCGCCTTCGGTGTAGATCTCCAGGGTGATCACGCCGGCGACGCTGAAGAGCATCGTGCCCCAGCGCTTCCAGACCGACGCCCCGAGCTCGACCAGGTCGCGGTCGACCCAGTCGGGCACGTTCTCGAACTCCCGGAAGAGCTCGCGCATCGACTCCGGGGCGTCCGGCACCGAGTCGATCCCGTGCTCGAGCGCCTGGGACACCATCTCGCGGCCGCGCTTGTGCCCGATCTCGCCGAAGAACACCTCGTCGACGAACCGCTCGGCGACCGGGTCACCGGCGTACAGGTCCTCGCACAGCGCGGCCGCCTGCTCGTCGGTGGGGAACAGGTCGTGCCCCGTCACCTTCTTGAAGACCCGCCGCCGCTTGGTCCAGGTGGGGTTGTCCTTGTTGTCCCAGTAGGTGAAGGCGGTGGGGCAGGTGCGCGCGGGGCCGGTGGTCACGGTCACGGTCGGGCCTTTCGTCGGGGAGCGGAGAAGTCCCTGATATCGCTACTACTTGTCCGGAATGTGGTGTGATCACGGTAACCCATTTCCGTACATATGTGTATGGTCGGTCCATGACGTCCCGTCTCTCGGCCACCGACTGGACCGACGGCGCTCTCGACCTGCTGCGCATCGAGGGGGTCGCCGCTCTGGGGATCAACCGCCTGTGCGAGCACCTCGGGGTCACCCGCGGCTCCTTCTACTGGCACTTCGCCGACCTGGGTGCGCTCAAGGAAGCCGTCACCGAGCGCTGGTGCGCCGACACCCGCACCGCGCTGGAGTCCTTCGCCAGCCTCGACCGGCTGCCGCCCGTCGAGCGGCTGCGGGCGATGACGCTGCGGCTCCTCGACGAGGACTCCGCCAGCGTCGAGCGCGCCCTGCGTGCCTGGGCGCGCACCGACGAGCGGGTGGCCGGGGTCGTGGCCGAGGCCGACCTGGCGGTGTTCGGCAGCGTCCAGGGGGCGCTGGTCGAGCTCGGTCGCGGCCCGGAGGAGGCCCGGGTGCTCGCCGGCCTCCTCGTCTACGCCGGCATCGGCTTCGCCCACGGCGAGGCGGGCCTGCCGCGACCGACGGTCGCCGAGGTCGACCGGCTGCTGGGCCTGATCGTCTGACCTCGGCACTCACAGGGGCTGGAGGTCGTCGACCTTCCAGGAGCCGCCGACCCGGACCAGCTGCACCGTGACCCGGGTCTGCCCGACCTTCACCGGGTCGTCCGCCGCCAGGTCCTTGCTCCCCACCAGCACCTGGTCGACGTAGAGCAGGCAGACCACCCGGTCGTCGGTGTGGCTCACGATCCCCGCGGCCCGCACCCGCGCCTGCGAGACCGCCTGCTTGGTGGTCGCCAGCGGCCGGACCGTCGCCTCGAACGTCGTGCGGAACTCCGCGGCGAACTCGACCGTCATCCGGGAGGCCGCGGACGTGACCGTGCGCTCGAGGTCGCGGTAGTCGTAGGAGAGCGCCAGCGGCACGACCTCCACCGCCGCCTGCACGGCGGCGCGCGGCTCGCCCGCGACGCTGCCGACCGTGTAGGTGCCGTCCTCGGCCAGGGCCGGCTGGACGGCCGCGGCCGGCTCGCGTTCGGCCAGGCGCCAGGTCAGCACCGCCGCCGCGGCCACGAGCAGGGCCAGCACCGCCACCAGGATCCGTCGCCCGCGGGTCATCCGACCTGCTCCAGTCCGGAGACCCGCCAGGCGTCGTCGTCGTCGACCCACGACAGCCGCACCCGTACCCGGTAGTTGTTGGTCTCCTGCCCGCCATCGGCCAGCGTGGTGGTGGCGTCGACCGCGACCAGGACCTGAGCCCGGTCGCCGTCGAGGAACTCCAGCGCGGTGCCGTTGTCGGGCACGACTGCCGCGACCGCGAGCCCCTTCGACTCGACCTCCTCGACCAGCCGGTCGCGCTGGGCCTCGTAGTCGGTGCGGAACTCCCCCGTGCTGAGCTCGAGCATCGCGTCGACGGTGGCATCCACGTCAGCGGCGTCCAGGGTGAAGAAGGTGCTGGCCGCCGTGCGGGCGGTCGTCGACGCCGCGGCGGACCGGTCGCTCTCGCGGCCGTCGTACCAGAGCCAGGCTGAGGTCGCGAGCAGCGCCACGAGCACCGCCGCCAGCACGACGGGTAGGGCACGGAACAGTCGAGTGGTCATGGTCAGGCTCTCAGTCGGTGAGGTTCTGGGTCAGCAGCCAGCCCAGGTCGGCGCTGCCGTCGGTCGGCACCGAGGTCACGCTGCTGGTGAGCTGGTACGCCGTGCCGTCCGGCGCGACGACGGTGCCGGTGTTGGGGTTCATCAGGGCGGTGCCCCAGCCGGGAGCCGTCCGCCCGGCCGTCCCACCCGGGCGCGGGATGTTCTGGAAGCCGCGCACGTTGGGGGTGTTGGGGTCGGTGGGCGGCGCGGCGCAGTGGGCGTCGTAGTTGGGCTCGGCGTCGGGGCCCTGCCGCGGGCCCGTGCGGTCCGCGGGCTCGCCGTTGGGCAGGTGCCGCTCGGTCCCCTCGTAGCCCCGGGTGCACGGGTTGTAGGGCGCGTTGCCGCGCAGCTTCACCACGTCGGCGATGTGGGCGCTCCAGATCGGCAGCCCGTCCTTGTCGTAGTGGCAGGTGCCCTGGTCGGGCCGGCCCGTGACCGGGTCGACCTTGTCGCAGTAGCGCAGCGCCTGGGAGTTGTACTCCAGCACCCACGGGAAGACGACCAGGCTCTTGCGGATCCCGGCCAGGTTGTCGACGCCGAGGTTGGTCAGCGAGACCAGGTCGTTGAGGAGGACCGGCAGCGCGTCCTGGTTGTCGCGCAGCAGCCCGGTGACCTGGAGGCCGGCGGCGACGCCCCGGACGAACACCGCGTCGAAGGTCGGGTCCAGCTGCCGCAGGCGCGTGGTCAGCCCGGCCAGGTCGGAGAGCGCCGCGCGGGTGCTGCCGGCGAGCTCGACCTGGGTGTCGAGCACGGTCTGGGCGTCGTCGATCAGCGCGGTCAGGTCGTCGACGTTGCGCAGCGCGCTCGCCGAGAGGGTGTCGGCGTGGTCGAGGATCCGGCGCAGCTCGGGCGAGAGGTCCTGCAGGGCGGCGGCGCCCTCGCGCAGCACCGTGCGGAGGTCGTCGCGCGGAAGCGAGCGCACCAGCGCGTCGAGGTTGCCGAGGAGCCCGGCCAGGTCGGGCGGCGACAGCGTGCGCTCGAGCCGCACCGTGTCTCCGTCGGTGAGCGTCGCTCCTCCCGTCGAGAGCGGGACCAGCTGGACGTACTGCTCACCGATGGCTGACTTCGACGACGCCTCGGCGCGCACGTCGGCGGGTACGGCAGCGTCGTGGTCGAGCTCGACCACGACCGTGGAGGCCGTGCCGGGCCCGGGGACCACCTCGCGCACGGTGCCGACGCGGACCCCGAGCACGTCGACGTCGGCGCGCGGGTAGATGCCCTGCGGGTCGGCGAACACGATCCGGACGACGTCGGGTCGCTGCACCAGCCGCTGCACGTGCAACAGCTCGGTGGCGCCGTACGTGAACGCCACGATGCTCACCAGGAGGAACGCGAACAGCTTGATCCGCACGGGTCCGTTGGTCATCGCGCCGGGCCTGCCATCAGGTCGGCCAGCGAGCCCGGACGGCGTACGTCGACCACGGCGGGTCGCTGCCCCGACGCGCGCAGGGCCAGCTGCTCGCCGAGCACGTCGAAGGCGTGCTGGAGGTCGGGCAGCGCCGGCAGCCCCGGCAGCCCCGGCACTCCGGGCAGCTCGGGCAGGTCCGGGAGCCCCGGGTCGTCGGGCAGGTCCGGCTGCCCGGGGGTCTGGTCCTCGAGGTCGGCGAGCAGCGTGAGCACGGTGTCGAGGTCGATGTTGGCCTGCACGTAGGCGCCCTGGTAGTCGCTCTTGATCGTGGACAGCGTGTTGCGGTTGAACGGGAACGACGTGATCCGCTCCAGGGTCGGCGCGATCTCCTCGCCGGCCACGGCGAGCTGCTCCAGCACCGGCCGCAGGTGCTCCAGGTCGGCCACCGTGTTCGCCCTGCTCTGCTCCACCAGCGGCACCACCGTGCGCGAGAGCCGGGACAGCCGCTGCAGTGCCCGCGTGAGCCGGGGCCGCTGCCGGTCGAGCACGGCGAGTCCGGCCGGGAGCTGGTCAAGGGTGTCGGCGAGCACCTCGCGCTGCTCGACCAGGGTCGTCGAGAGGTCGCCCATCGCCGACAGCGTCGCCACCAGCGTGGCCCGGTTGTCGTCGAGGTTCGTCAGCAGCTCGTCCAGCCGCCGGGCGGCCGAGCGGGCCTGGCCGGTGCGCCCGTCCAGGGCGGTGCTGAGCTCGCGCGAGATGGTGGAGATGCTGCCGAGCGAGCCGCCGTTGAGCACCTGGGACAGGGCGCCGAGCACGATCTCGGTGTTGGGGTGCACGACGGTGTCGCTGACCGCGATGACCGCGCCGTCGCCCAGCGTGCCGGCCGGTTCCTCCCCCGCCGGCACGTCGAGCGCGACGTAGCGCTCGCCGAGCAGGCTGGTCTCGCGCAGCGTGGCCTCGACGTTGCCGGGCAGGGACGCCGAGCGTTCGATCCGGCCCACCACCCCGGCGTCGAGGTTGTCGTCGAGCTCGACCGAGACGACGCTGCCGACGACGGTGTCGTTGGCCCGGCAGGTCTCCTTGGGCACCAGGTTGGCGGCGTCCTCGAACGTGACGGTCACCGTGTAGCCACCACCGCCCGCGGCTCCGGGCAGCGGCAGGCTCTGGGCGCCGTCGAAGCCGCACGACGACAACGTCAGCACGGCCAGGAGGCCGGCCGCTCCTGCGCGGGCCCTCATGGTCGGCCCCCCGCTGCCGAGCGCAGCCTGCGGTAGAGCTCGGCCTGGCTGACCGAGTCGCCGGAGGCGCTCATCATGCTCAGCTCCGAGGGCAGTACCC
>JBAZRQ010000187.1:0-5176 GCA_041662925.1 Nocardioides sp.
GGAGCGGAGGTCGGTGAGGACGACGGTGTTGTCGGCGGCCACCCGGCCGACGTCGACGGGTGCGGCATCGACCCGGAGCCCGGACCCGGCAGCCGAGACGCCGTAGCCCTTGTGCTCCAGGGCCTTGCCGAGCAGGTCGTTGTCGAGCGAGGTCACGAGGGTCGTCGAGTGGTCCGCGTCGGCCAGCAGCGCTTCCTTGCTGCCCTGGGCGACGATCTTGCCCCGGCCGATCAGGATCATCTCGTCGGCGATGATCTCCACCTCGTGCAGCAGGTGGCTGGAGAGCAGCACGGTGCCGCCGCGCTCGGCGTAGCCCTTGAGCAAGCCGCGCATCCATCGGATGCCCGCCGGGTCGAGGCCGTTGGCCGGCTCGTCGAGGATCAGCACCGACGGGTCGCCGAGCAGTGCGTGCGCGATCCCGAGGCGCTGCTTCATCCCGAGCGAGTAGTTGCGCAGCCGGCGCTTCGCCTCGGTGTCGGAGAGCGAGACGAGCTCGAGCATCTCGTCGACCCGCGAGGCCGGAAGTCCCATCGTCTTGGCGCCGAGGGTGAGGATCTCGCGACCAGTGCGGCCGGCGTGCTGGGCCGACGCGTCGAGCAGCACGCCGACGTGGAGCCCGGGGTTGGGGATGTCCTGGTAGAGGTGGCCGCCGATGGTGACGTGCCCGTGGGTGGCGGGCGTGAGGCCCACCATCACCCGCATGGTGGTCGTCTTCCCGGCACCGTTGGGGCCGAGGAAGCCGGTCACCCTTCCCGGTTCGGCTACGAAGCTCACGTCATCGACGGCGGTGAACGCGCCGTACTTCCTGGTTAGTCCTTCGACCTTGATCATGGCTCCAGCCTGCCGCAACCGAGCCCGCCGGCGCATCGGCCACGCGGAGGGGGGCCGCAGACCTAAGTAGGGGGTACGCCGCGACCCCGGCAGCCTGCGCGTCGCCGACGGGTCGGCCTACCCTGCGAGGTGTGGACAGGCCCGCGCCGGAGACCTACCAGCCTCCGCTGACGTGGTGGGGGCAGGCCTGGCGCGTCCTGCTCACGCTCGTGATCAGTGCCGTGGTCTGGGTGGCCACCGCCGAGGCCCAGGTCGAACAGGCGCCGCTGCTGTTCTACGTCGACGTGCTGGTCGGCGTGGCGGCCTACGTGCTGATGTTCTTCCGGCGGCGCTGGCCCCTGACCATCGCGCTCGTCACCAACGTGATGGGCGCGATCTCCGGCGTCGCGCAAGGCCCGGCGACGCTGACGTCGGTGTCGCTCGCGACCCGACGGCGGCTGCTGCACGTCCTCGTGGTCGCCCTCGTGGCGCTGGCCGCCTCGACGATCTACACCGAGACCCAGCCGACCATCAACAACGACCCGGCGTGGATCTCGTTCCTCGCGGCCGTCTTCGCGATCTCGGCCAGCATGGGCTGGGGCATGTTCATCGGGTCGCGCCGCGAGCTGATCTGGACCCTGCGCAACCGGGCCGAGCGGGCCGAGGCGGAGCAGGAGCTGCGCGTGGCGCAGTCGCGCAGCACCGAGCGGGCCCGCATCGCCCGCGAGATGCATGACGTGCTGGCGCACCGGATCTCCCAGATCTCCATGCACGCCGGCGCGCTCAGCTTCCGCGAGGACCTGAGCGCCGACGACATGCGCGAGAGCGCCGCAGTGATCCGCGACAAGGCCCACGAGGCGCTGACCGACCTGCGCAGCGTGCTCGGGGTGCTCCGCGACGACGGGACCGGCGAGCCGATGAGCGCCCCGCAGCCGACGTACGCCGACGTGCCGGTGCTCGTCGACGAGTGCCGCGCCGCGGGGATGTCCGTGACCCTGGCGGACGACGTGACGTGCGACGAGCCGATGCCCGACGTGGTCGGCCGCACGCTCTACCGGATCGTCCAGGAGGGCATCACCAACGCCCGCAAGCACGCGCCCGGTGCCCGGTTGACGATCACGGTGAGCGGCGGCCCCGAGGAGGGCGTCCAGGTCACGCTGCGCAACCCCCTCGGCTTCGGGCCGACCACGACCCCGGGCGCCGGGCTCGGACTGGTCGGCCTCACCGAGCGCGCCGTGCTGCGCGGCGGCTGGCTCGAGCACCGCGCCGACCGTGGTGTCTTCGAGCTGCACGCCTGGATACCGTGGGCGGCGTGAGCCCGGTCGTGCGCGTCCTGATCGTGGACGACGACCCGCTGGTGCGCTCCGCCCTCCGCCTGATGCTGGGGGGCCAGCAGGACGTCGAGGTGGTCGGCGAGGCCGCCGACGGCCGGGCCGGCATCGCCCAGGCCCGGCAGCTGCGTCCCGACGTCGTCCTGATGGACATCCGGATGCCGCTGCTCAACGGCCTCGACGCCACCCGCGCCCTGCACGCCGACCCGGACCCGCCCCGGGTGATCGTGCTGACCACCTTCGACGCCGACGACCACGTGGTGGGGGCGCTGGCCGCCGGTGCCGACGGGTTCCTGCTCAAGGACACGCCCCCGGCTCAGATCCTGGAGGCGATCCGCAAGGTCGCCGACGGCGAGCCGATGCTGTCCCCGTCGGTCACCCGCACGCTGATCAACCGGGTGCGCTCCGACTCCGGCGACGACCGCGGGACGGAGGCCCAGAAGCGGCTCGCCCTGCTCACCGAACGTGAGCGCGACGTCGCCCTGGCGGTCGGGCGCGGCCTCAGCAACGCCGAGATCGCCTCGGCTCTCCATCTGTCGGTGCCGACGGTCAAGGCGCACGTGTCGCGGCTCTTCGAGAAGCTCGGCACCACCAACCGCGTCCAGATCGCGATCTGCGTGCACGACGCGGGCGCGCTCGACGGTGAGTGAGCGCTACAGCTCGTAGACGGCGCCGGGCAGCGCCAGCTCGACCGGACCGTCGTACACCGCCCTGGCCTCGGCGAGCGCGGTCTGCTTGTCGAACCAGGGCGGGATGTGGGTGAGGACCAGCCGTCGTGCCCGGGAACGGGCCGCCACGTCACCGCAGTCGGTGCCGGTGAGGTGCAGGTTGGGCGGGTTGTCGTCGCCGGAGCGGAACGACGCCTCGGCGAGCAGCAGGTCGACGTCCTC
Source organism: Nocardioides sp. (assembly GCA_041662925.1). Taxonomy (GTDB): domain Bacteria; phylum Actinomycetota; class Actinomycetes; order Propionibacteriales; family Nocardioidaceae; genus Nocardioides. The sequence continues at coordinate 3,032 of JBAZRQ010000187.1, forward strand.
GGCGACGTGGTCGAGACCCGCGCAGGGGCCGGTGTCGCCGCTGTAGCCGATGGTCACGCCGTCGGCGGTGACCCGCAGCCCGAAGGCGTCGACGGGGTGGTCGACCGGGACCGGTGTGACCTCGAAGGGACCGACCACGAACGGCGCGGCGCCGTAGACGCGGAAGTCGAACTCCTCGGTCATCCCCGGGTCGAGGGGGAGGTCGTAGGCGCGAGCCATCCGGTCGGCGGTGCCCGGCGGGCCCCAGACCGGGATGGGGGGCTGCGGCCCGGTGGGGTGGTACTTCCGCATGACGTAGTAGCCGCACAGGTCCAGGCAGTGGTCGGCGTGGAGGTGGCTGAACAGCACCGCGTCGATCGTGAGCGGGTCGGCGTAGCGCTGGAGCTGGCCCAGCGCCCCGTTGCCGAGCTCGACCAGGATCCGGAAGGTGCGGCCCTCCCACTCGGCCTCGAGGAGGTAGCAGCTCGCGCAGGAGTCGGGGCCGGGGTAGGAGCCGGAGCAGCCGACCACCGTCATCCTCATGTCAGACCGCCTGCGAACTGGCTGGCGCTGACCATCTCGGGGCCCAGGAAACGCCGCCCGATGGTCTCGAACTCGTCGGGCGAGCCCGTGGTCACGAACGTGTAGGACGGCTCGCCCGTCTCGCGCATCAGGCCGGTGCTGACCAGCATCTTGTAGACGTCCTTGGCGCACTCCTCGGCACTGCTGACCAGGGTGACGTCGTCGCCCATGACGTAGGAGATGACGCCGGTCAGCAGCGGGTAGTGCGTGCACCCCAGGATCAGGGTGTCGACGCCGGCCGCGGTGAGCGGGTCGAGGTAGTCGTGGGCGACGGCGAGCAGCTCGTCGCCACCGGTCACCCCGGCCTCCACGAAGTCGACGAAGCGGGGGCAGGCCCGGGTGGTCAGCTCGACCTGCGGAGCCGCGGCGAAGGCGTCGTCGTAGGCCATGGACTCTGCGGTAGCGGCGGTGCAGATCACGCCGATCCGGCCGCTGCGGCTGGCGGCGACCGCCCGGCGGGTGGCGGGGTAGATCACCTCGACCACAGGTACGTCGTAGCGCTCGCGGGCGTCGCGCAGCATCGCGGCACTGGCGGAGTTGCAGGCGATGACGAGCGCCTTGACGCCCTCGGACACCAGGTGGTCGAGGCACTCCAGGGCGTACTCACGCACCTCGCCGATCGGCTTGGGGCCGTAGGGCTGGCGGGCCGTGTCACCGACATAGCGGATCGACTCGTGCGGGAGCTGGTCGATGACCGACCGGGCCACGGTGAGCCCACCGAAGCCGGAGTCGAAGATGCCGATGGGCGCGTCCCGGAGTTCGGCATCGGTGAGTGGCGGCACAAGAACGAAGCGTAGGTGGTCACCCGCCCGAACGGCAGGAGTGGCGACCGAGGTCACGTCGTGGCGCACCGGGGAACGTAGGGTCGGACACATGACGTTGCGTGCTCGCGCCCTGGCCGTCCTGTGCCTGCTCCCGCTGCTGGCGGTCTCGTCCGCGACCGCCGCCCCGGACCCGGCTCCTCGCGCCGCAGCCACGACTCGCGTGCTCGCGATCTCGGTCGACGCTCTCAACCCGCAGGCAATGACCCGGCTCGGCCGCGCCGCGCTCCCCCACCTGTGGCGGCTCGTCGACGAGGGGGCGGCGACGCTCAACGCCCGCAGCCAGTACGAGCTCACCAAGACCCTGCCCAACCACACCAGCATGCTGACCGGCCGCCGGATCACCAAGAGCCTGGGCGGCCACGGCGTCACCTGGAACGACGACCGGCCCGGCACCACCGTCCAGCGGGCCGCCGGCCACGGCGTCGCGTCGGTCTACACCGTGGTCCATGCCGACGGCGGCAAGACCGCGTTCTTCGGCACCAAGGCCAAGTTCAGCCTCTTCGAGCGCTCCTGGGACGCCGGTATCGACCGGATGGTGCTGCACGAGGAGCAGGACCTCCGCGCGGTCAAGGCGGTCCGGGCCGACCTCCTGGCCCGCCATCGCGCGTTCACGTTCCTGCACCTGGGGGTCGCCGACCGGACCGGGCACGACCACGGGTTCATGTCGCCGGCCTACCTCGACGCCGTACGCCGGGTGGACGCCCTCGTCGGCAAGCTCCTGGCCGCGATCGACAACCACGCCGAGCTCGGCGACCTGATC
>JBAZRQ010000188.1:0-5171 GCA_041662925.1 Nocardioides sp.
CTCGAAGGTCAGCGCCACGGCCGACGACTCCGCGAGCCAGGAGCGCCCGAGCCGCAGCCCGTGCACGATCGCGGCTGTCGACAGCGTGCTCGCGCGTACGACGGTCTGCGCCTGGCCCACCGTCTGGCTGTCGTTGTGGGCGTCGGAGTTGCCGATGACCGGCACGAACGTGCCCGCGACCAGCATCGTGTGCCAGTGCTCGACGCCGACCTGGTCGTCGAGGGTCCACGGGCCGTTCCAGATCTCGACCGCGTCCATGGCGGCGTAGTCGTAGCCGAAGTCCCACTTGGTGGCGGGGATCGGCACCCACGGGTGGCAGGCGATCGCCATCCCTCCGAGCCCGCGCACGCGGTTGGTGAACCGGTCGAGCTGCCCGTCCTCGGGCCGGTAACGCCAGTCGACCCACGCGCCCGCGGGGACGCCCATCGCGAGCCAGTGCCCGGCGCGGGTCGTGACCTCCTCGCCGCACAGCACGAGCAGCGGATCACCCGGCTTCACGTGACGGCCCCAGGTGAGCCCGGCCGAGCTGGTGTTGTGCTCCGAGGACCCGATGAAGTCGAGACCGGCCGCGCGCGCGTCGCGGGCCAGGCCCGCCTGGGTGCGCTTGCCGTCGGAGTGGACGGTGTGGAGGTGCAGGTCGCCGCGGTACCAGCCCGGCCCGGTCCCACGTACGGCGCGCGGCGGCGGCTGCGGGCGGAAGCGGCGCCCGGGGCGCCCGAAGTGCAGCGTGACGGTCACCGACCACTCGACCCCGGGCGGCACGATCGCGACCGGGCCCAGGATCACCTGCCACACGCCGGGCGTGATCGGCCCTGCGAGGTAGCCGGGCGTGGCCCCGCTGGGGCTGATCCGGAAGCTCTTGCGCGCCCCGCCCGACCAGCCACGGAACCCGTGGGCGTCACCCAGCCCGTGCCCCGACGGGTCGAAGATCCCGATGTCGATCACGTTGAGGCTGAAGCCGGCTCCGGTGTTGGTCGACTCGTAGTCGTAGGCGACCTCGATCGCCCGCACCCCGCGCGGCACCCGCACCGGCAGGTAGTGCCAGTCGGGGGTGTTCGCCCCGGTGAACCGGCCGCTGAACCTCAGCGTGCGCGTCGTGCCCGCCGCCGCCGGCGCGACGCCCTGCGCCGCGGCGTACGTCGCCACCCCGGCACCGGCGAGGAGGAGGGAACGTCGGTCGGGACCCGCGTGGTGGTCGCACACGCTTGGCCAACGACCCCGCGGAGGCGGTGTTACGTCAGAAGAGGCCGTTGTCGGGCTTGGGTCCACCGACCATGGAGACCTCCAGCGGCTTCTTCTCGCCGACCAGCTTGTGCTGCACCCAGGTGGCGATCATCGTCAAGATGATGTTGACGACGATGTAGAGCAGCGCCACGACGAAGACGGTCGGCAGCGCGTTGTTGTACTGCTGGAAGATCGACTGCCCCACCTTGGAGAGCGCCGGCGCGGCGATGACGTAGCCCAGACTGGTGTCCTTGAGGGCCACCACGCACTGGCTGATGATGGCGGGGAGCATGATCTTCACCGCCTGCGGCAGCAGCACGATCGTCATCACCTGGGTCTTGCGCATGCCGATGGCGTAGGCGGCTTCGGCCTGCCCCTTCGGGAGCGCGAGGACGCCGGCTCGGAACACTTCGGCCAGGACAGCGCCGTTGTAGACCGTCAGCGCGGCGACGACACTCCAGTAGGCGCCCGTCTCGCCGTTGCCGACACCTCCGCCGATCCGCAGGGTGTAGAAGGCGAGGATCATCAGCATCAGCACGGGGACGGCCCGGAAGAACTCCACCACCGCCCAGCAAGGCCACCTGACGAGCGCGTGCTCCGAGAGCTTGCCCACGCCGAACACGACGCCGAAGACCACCGCGAGGATGATCGAGGTGAACGCCATCTTCAGGGTGTCGAGCAGGCCGTAGGCCAAGGCTTCTACGTACTGCGGCGTGAGCAGAGGCTCCCACTTGCCGTACTCGAACTGGCCGTCCTTCTGGAGCCGGAGGCCGACGAAGGCCACCAGGCCGAGGAGTGCGAGCAGCGAGACCACGGTGTAGATCCGGTGGCGCCGGATCGTCCCCGGGCCGGGGGCGTCGAAGAGGACTGCTGATGCCATTACGCGATCCTCCAGCGACGCTCGAGTCGGTTGGCGCCGAAGGAGACGATCTCGACGAACACCACGAAGATGAGGGCGAAGGCGAAGAAGATCTCGGGCCGCGCGGTCGCGTAGTCGTTGGTGAGGCCCTTCATTCGCGCGAAGGCCTCGAGGACACCGACGGCGCCCGCGACGGTGGTGTTCTTGAGCAGGGCGATCTGGACGCTGGCGAGCGGCGGCACGGAGGCGCGGAAGGCCTGCGGCAGCACGACCTCGCGCATCACCCCGGCGAAGGGCAGCCCGATGGCGCGCGCTGCCTCGGCCTGGCCGAGCGGGACCGCGTTGACGCCGCTGCGCAGCCCCTCACACACGAAGGCCGCGGTATAGACCGTCAGGCCGATGGCGCAGGCGGTGTAGAGGTTGTTGAAGTTGAGGTCGCCGATCTGGATGTCGACGAAGTTCCACGTGAGGCCGACCTTCGGCCCGGCGTAGCGGAAGAAGAAGAGCACGATGATCAGCGGCGTGTTGCGGACCAGCGTGACGTAGAGGGCGGCGCCTCGACTGAGCACTGCGATGGGGCCGACCCGCATCGCGGCCAGGAACGTGCCGAGGAGCAGGGACAGCACGCCGGCGATGACGAACAGGCTGAGCGTGTAGCCGAACGCCAGTGCCACCCGGTCGGCGTTGTCGAACACGACGTCCATGGGGCTGCTCCTCTCGTCCGTGGGGGCGGGAGGGTGGCCGGAGACCGGCCACCCTCCCGTCGTACGTTGCCTAGGTCAGGCGGGGCACTCGTCGAGCGCCGGGGGCTCCGGCGTCTCGGCGCCGCTGCCGCCGAGCGTCAGCTCGAAGGCCTCTTCCCACGAGCCGTCGTCGAAGGACTTCTGGAGGACCTCGTTGATCCATCCGCACATCTCGGGGTAGTCGAGGCTGTAGCCGACGCCGATCCGCTCCTCGGAGAACTCCTCGCCCACGACCTTGAGCTCGCCCTCGTTCTGGGCGGCCAGGCCGAGCAGGATCGAGCCGTCGGTCGACATGGCCTCGACCGTGCCGTTGAGGACGTCCTCGGCGCACTGCGAGTAGGTCTCGGCGGGGGCGCCCTTGGCGCCGGCGGCCTCGACGTTCTCGAGCGAGGTCGAGCCCGTCACCGAGCAGACGGTCTTGCCCTTGAGGTCCTCGATGCCGGTGATGTCACTGTCCGAGGCGACCAGCACCTGCTGGCCGGTGATGAAGTAGGGGCCGGTCTGACCGACCTCCTGGCGTCGCTCGTCGGTGATGGAGTAGGACGCCAGGACCAGGTCGACGCGACCCTCCTTCAGGAACGGCTCGCGGTTGTCCGAGATGGTCTCCTCCCAGGTCACGTCCTCAGCGGGGTCCATGCCGAGCTCCGAGGCCAGGATCTTGGCGATCTCGACGTCGAAGCCGGTGGGCAGGTCGCTGGCGGCGTCCTTGAACCCGAGCCCGGGCTGGTCGAACTTCACGCCGATCGTCATCTCGCCGGCCTCGACGAGCTCGCGCATCCGCGAGCCCTCAGGGAAGTCCTCCGGGCTGACGTCGGCGGCCTCGACGTCACGGCCCTCGTCGTCGTTGCCGGCGTCACCGCAGGCGGCGAGGCTGAGGCTCAGCCCGAGTACCGCGATCGCGGCCTTGATCCTCGTGTGTCGCATTCGCTGTCTCCTTCAGTGCTTGAGGATCTTGCCGAGGAAGTCCTTGGCGCGATCACTCTGGGGGTTGGTGAAGAACTGCTCGGGGGTGTTCTCCTCGACGATCTGGCCGTCGGCCATGAAGAGGACGCGGTCGGCGGCGGTGCGCGCGAAGCCCATCTCATGGGTGACGACGACCATGGTCATGCCCTGCTTGGCGAGGTCGACCATGACGTCGAGGACCTCTTTGATCATCTCGGGGTCCAGGGCCGAGGTGGGCTCGTCGAAGAGCATCACCTTGGGGTCCATCGCGAGCGCGCGGGCGATCGCGACGCGCTGCTGCTGGCCGCCGGAGAGCTGGGCGGGGTACTTCGAGGCCTGGTGACCGATCCCGACCCGGTCGAGGAGCTCGTTGGCCCGCGCCTCGGCCTCGGCCTTGGACTTCTTGCGGACCTTGATCGGGCCGAGCGTGACGTTCTCGAGGATCGTCTTGTGGGCGAAGAGGTTGAAGCTCTGGAAGACCATGCCGACCTCGGCCCGGTGCCTCGCGAGGGCCTTGCCCTCCTGCGGCAACGGCTCACCGTCGAGCGTGATCGTGCCCTTGTCGATGGTCTCGAGCCGGTTGATCGCGCGGCACAACGTCGACTTGCCCGAACCCGACGGGCCGATGACCACGACGACCTCGCCGCGGTGCACGGTCAGGTTGATGTCCTGCAGCACGTGCAGCTCGCCGAACCACTTGTCGACCTTGTCGAGCACGACGAGCGGCTCGCCCGAACCCGTGGGACGGGTCTCCTCCTCCAGCGTGGTCATTCCGGGGACACTAGCCGCACATAGTCCATTCGGGCTATGTCGTGACTAGGGCGATGCGCACCCGTGACCGCGGGATTCGGGTCGGGCGACCGGCCGCCGTACCCTTTCGGGGTCATGTCTGCCGCCCCCCGCACCTACGAGGTCCGCACCTACGGGTGCCAGATGAACGTCCACGACTCCGAGCGCCTCACGGGGCTGCTGGAGACGGCGGGCTATGTCGCGGCACCGGCCGACGCCCAGGCCGACGTGGTCGTGTTCAACACCTGCGCCGTGCGCGAGAACGCCGACAACAAGCTCTACGGCAACCTGTCCCACCTGGCGCCGATCAAAGCCGCCAACCCCGAGATGCAGATCGCGGTCGGTGGCTGCCTGGCCCAGAAGGACCGCGCCACGATCACCGCCAAGGCGCCGTACGTCGACGTCGTGTTCGGCACCCACAACATCGGGTCGCTGCCGGTGCTGCTGGAGCGTGCGCGGGTGCAGCAGGAGGCGCAGGTCGAGATCCTCGAGTCGCTCGACGTGTTCCCGTCGACGCTGCCGACCAAGCGTGAGTCGGCGTACGCCGCGTGGGTCTCGATCTCGGTCGGCTGCAACAACACCTGCACGTTCTGCATCGTCCCGGCGCTGCGCGG
>JBAZRQ010000189.1:0-4239 GCA_041662925.1 Nocardioides sp.
AACCGTTGGCCCAGCAGGGCCGGGGTGTTGTCGCGGTGCTTGAGGTAGCGGTCCAGCCAGAGCTGCGTGTAGACGCTGGTCAGGTCCTGGCCGTAGCGGCTGGCGGGGAGCACCAGCGGGATGTCGGTGAACTCCAGGTGCGTCGACGCGCGCGGCACGACCAGCATCGAGTCGACGCCGGCCTGCTCCCAGGCGTCGAAGCCGGTGGCCCGCTCGCGCATCGGGTCCGGGCCGTCGGGCGAGGGCGCCGGGTTGAGTGAGCTGCCGCCGCTGGTGAACCACGGGGACACCGTGAACCCGTACTCCGCCTGCACCGCCAGCGCGGGCACCACGGGCTGGTTGCCGCTGCCGTCGAGCGGCCCCTCGGAGTCCGGCCCGGCCAGCTTGTCGAGGGCCACCACCGCGGCCACCCGCCGGTCGACGCCCTGCACCTTCGACACCGCGGCGGCGCCCATCGAGTGGCCGATGATCGCGATCCGGGTGGTGCGCCCGGGCGTCGCCGTACGGCGGTCGGGGGAGCGGTCGAAGAGCTGCCAGTACGGGTTGTAGGCAGTGGCCTCGCCCGCCGCGGCGCCCGGGTTGGGGTAGGGCCGCTGCGGGGTCGAGGTGAAGAAGCCGAGCGCGTTGCGGGTGCCGACCACGAAGTTGGACAGCTGCTGGAACGGCACGCCGGGGCACCCGGTCGACTCGCCGGGCGCCGGCTCGGCGGTGGGGTCGCAGACCGGGAACACGTCACCCGTCTCGTGCGGCAGGGTCTCGCTGCGGCCCTGCCCCTGGACGTCGTAGGTCAGCACGACGTACCCGCGCTCGGCCAGGTCCTGCGCCAGCCACTCGTACATCCCCTCCGAGCCCTGCACGGACCCCTCGGTGATGACCACGCCCGGGAACGGCCCGGTCAGTCGCCGACCCGTGTAGGGGTCACGCGCCCCGGGCTTCGGGCGGTAGACGGTGCCGCGCAGCAGCGCGCCGTACTGGTTGGTGAACGCGACGTCGCGGCTGAGCCCCCGGGTCCCGGACCAGCCCGCGCGCAGCGGGTTGCCGACGTTCCAGCCGGGGACGAAGTTGCCGGCGGTCAGCGCCGGCCGGTTCGGCGACGCGACCTGGGTCAGCAGCTGCCGCACGCTCCGGGCGGTGGCCTCCTGCACCAGCGCCGGGAGGTAGGCCGGGTTGCGCAGCTGGCCGCCCGGTCCGTGGATGCGCCCGTAGGCGTCGGAGATGTTGGTCAGGTCGCGCTGGGTGTAGGCCGGGTCCGACGGCTGCGGGTCGGCCTGCGCGGGTGCCGCGAGCGCGCCGCCGGCCAGCAGCAGGGTGAGGACGGTTCCGAGTGTGCGTCGCATGCCTCCCCAACGAGCGAGCCCGCCCGCGGGTGACGGGCCGGCTCAGACGCGCTCGAGCAGGAACACCGGGATCTCGCGGTCGGTCTTCTCCTGGTACTCGGCGTACGGCGCGAACTGGGCGACACAGCGCTCCCACCACTCGGCGCGCTCGGTGCCCTCGGCGACGCGGGCGACGTAGATGTGGGGCTCGGGCCCGTCCTGGAGCTGGACCTCCGGGTGGGCCAGGAAGTTGTGGTACCAGACGGGGTGCTCGGGGGAGCCGCCCTTGGAGGCCACCGCGGCGTAGACCCCGTCCTTCTCGACCCGCATGACGGGGTTCTTGCGCAGCTTGCCGGACTTGGCGCCCTTGGAGGTGATCACCACGATCGGCCACTCGGGGTGGCCCCTCAACGTGTTGGCCTCCCGCCCGCCGCTGGCTTCGTACGCCTCGACCTGCTGGCGCACCCACTCGCTCGGGCTGGGCTCGTACTCTCCTTGAAGGGCCATGCCTGCCACAACACCACACGAGTGGTCGCGATTCCATCCCAGATAGCCTGCAGCCCATGAGTGCGATCGACGGCGTGTCGGAGACGTTCGACCCGACCGCCTGGGACCCCGTCCCCGGCTTCGATGACCTGACCGACCTGACCTACCACCGCGCCAAGGCGCACGGCACGGTGCGCGTCGCGTTCGACCGCCCCGACGTGCTCAACGCGTTCCGGCCGCACACCGTCGACGAGCTGCTGCGCGTCATGGAGCACGCCCGTACGACGAGCGACGTCGGCTGCGTGCTGCTCACCGGCAACGGACCCAGCGACAAGAACGGCAAGTGGGCGTTCTGCACCGGCGGCGACCAGCGGATCCGCGGCCGCACGGGCTACCAATACGAAGAATCTGGTTCCCGGGCTGGTGTCGGTGACGCCATGGTTACGGCGGACACGGCCCGTCTAGGTCGGTTGCACATCCTCGAGGTGCAGCGGCTGATCCGGTTCATGCCCAAGATCGTCATCTGTGTCGTGCCGGGCTGGACCGCCGGCGGCGGCCACAGCCTCCACGTGGTCTGCGACCTCACGATCGCCAGCCTGGAGGAGGCGCGGTTCAAGCAGACCGACGCCGACGTGGGCTCCTTCGACGGGGGCTTCGGCTCGGCCTACCTCGCCCGCCAGGTCGGCCAGAAGTTCGCTCGCGAGATCTTCTTCCTCGGCCAGGAGTACTCCGCCGAGGACGGCGTCCGCATGGGCGCGGTCAACAAGGCCGTGCCGCACGCCGAGCTGGAGGCCACCGCCCTCGAGTGGGGGCGGCTCATCAACGGCAAGTCGCCCACGGCGCAGCGGATGCTGAAGTACTCCTTCAACCTGATCGACGACGGCCTCGTCGGCCAGCAGCTCTTCGCCGGCGAGACGACGCGGCTGGCCTACATGACCGACGAGGCGGCCGAGGGTCGCGACCAGTTCCTGGAGAAGCGCGAGCCTGACTGGTCGCCGTTCCCCTGGTACTACTGATCGCGCGCGGTCAGTCAGTCACGGGGTCGCGCGGAGGCGGACCCTCGAGGACCACGAGCCTGGGCCCGCCTTCGACGTGGCCCGCACGCGGCAGTCGTACGCCCGACCCCGGGCCAGCCCGGTCACCACGACCGGGGAGCCCGACGCGCGCGCGACGACCGGACCGGTGCCGTTGAGCCGCACGCACCGCGCCTGGTAGCCCGTGATGCGTGCACCACGCGGGCTCGCCGGGTCGAACAGCACCTTCCCTCGGTGGGCGGCGACGCGCCTGGCGTGCACGTCGCGTGGGCGGGTCGGCACGATGGTCCCGCGCTTCACCCTGAGCGCCCGCACCGAGGAGGTCGCGGCTGCCTGCGCCGCCTTCGCGTGCGGCGTGGTAGCTGCCGGGAAGCCGACCGTGTCGAAGTCGACCATCATCGCCGTACCTGACGGGTTCTGGTACACGGCGACAGTGCCCGAGCCGCTGCCGCTGAGCGTGCCGACCAGGCTGGACCCGGTCATCGTCGCCGGGTTCGGGATGCCGTAGGCCATCTGGAGGAAGGAGTTCGGGATCCGCATCCGGCCGGTGCCCTGCACCAGGGTCACCCCGTCCTCGTAGAACCGCCGGTTGGCGAGGTTCACCTGGAGGAAGTAGAAGCCGGGGTTGGCCGGGTCCTCTTTCACCTGCGGCGGGATGTCGGTCGCCGCGACGTTGGTCCAGTAGTCCATGCCGTACGTCGCCTCGCGCTGCGCCACGTCGGTCCACTGACCGAAGTCGGAGATCTGGCCGTCGAGGTAGCCGTCCCACTGGCCGTTCTCGGAGTCGTCGGACCAGGTCGCCCACTCCCAGCACGTCCAGGGCCACGCGCTCTGGTCGCACTGCCCCGAGACGGTGACCGGCTGCGCCGTGACCTGGACCTGGTAGGTGCCGTCGCCGTCGTCGACCCGGGTCGTCGTGACGACGGTGCCCTTGCCCGTGACCAGGCGCGGCACCGTCGTGCCGGTGTCGATGCGGATCACGAACGCGTCGCCGAGCGCACCGAAGCCGAGGTCGGCGCTCGGGAAGCTCCCCCCGGGGCCGTCGGCGTCGTACTCGACCATGAAGCTGATCTCCTTGGCGCCCTGAAGCGTGAAGCTCTGGCCGCTGAGCGACCAGTTGGGGTGGCCCTTCATCGTGACGCCGTCGTGGGTCCCGGTGAGGAAGCAGGGCGGCGCCGGGTCGTCGGAGCACCACGGCACGGGCGTCGACGGGATGGTGTCGGCGCTCGCCGTGCTCCCGCCGATGGCCGCCGTCCCACCCACCAGCGCCGAAAGGAACAGACCGATCGCGACCAGAGCTCGTGCTGCCCTCATGTCAGGACTCCCCTCGAGGTGACCGCGCCCGTCACGCGCGGGCACGCCCACAACACATGCTTCTCCTTCCGGACGCTGTTAGGAGTGGA
>JBAZRQ010000189.1:4249-5141 GCA_041662925.1 Nocardioides sp.
GCCCAGGCAGCGACCCGTCGGCGAGAATGCCAAGCGGACCAGCCGCAAACGGCTTGGCTACGCTCGCCCCTGGTCTACTGAGCATCCGAAGCCGTTCGAGGTACCCCATGAAGCTGGTCGCCCTGGTCGCCCTGGGTCTGTTGACCCTCGGCGCGTGCGCGGAGCAGGTCGAGCCCGACCGCAACATCAGCCGCTCCGACCTGGAGCGCAAGGTGGCGGAGAGCTATCCCCCCAAGGGCTCGGGTACGACGGTCACGGTGGAGTGCGACGGCGACCTGGCCGGGGAGGTCGGCGCGACCCAGCAGTGCACGGTCTCGGTCAACAAGCAGCACGGCCAGGTCCGGGTCACCGTGACCGAGATCGACGGCGACGACACGGTGGTCGACTCCGTGCCCTTCGTCCCGGCCGAGCGCGTGGCCGAGGAGCTGCTCGCGGCGCTGACCGACGAGGGCTTCCACGTCACGAAGGTGACCTGCCCGCGCGAGCTCACGGGCACCGTGGGCGGCAAGGTCACCTGCACCGTCACCCCCAACACCGGTGACGGGCACGTGGTCGCCACCGTGACCGCCGTACGCGGCCTGCACATCGACTTCGACTACGAGGTGGTCTCGTGAGGCTCTGGGAGCTGCTCTGAGTCCCCTGGGCCCACGGGCCGGCCTCGCTGCCGTCCTCCTGCTCGCGACCGCTGCCTCCGGCTGCGCGGGCTTCGAGCAGGAGACCCCGCTCTCCGTGCTGGCCGCCGCCGAGCAGGACATGGAGGCGCTCTCCTCGGTCCGGATCCGCACCGAGGAGTACGACGAGGGCGTCAAGGAGACCCGCGACCTGGTCATCACCCGCGACGGCGAGTGTGCGGGCACGGTCACCACTGACGGTGCCAGCCTTCAGGTGATCC
>JBAZRQ010000190.1:0-5118 GCA_041662925.1 Nocardioides sp.
CTCGCTCTTCCAGTCGATGACACAGATCCAGGAGTTCACGCTCGCGTTCGTGCCCAAGCTGGTCGGCGTCGGGGTCGCCCTGCTGATCAGCGGCAACTGGATGCTGCACACGCTGATGACGTTCACCGTCCAGCTCTACGAGCGCATCCCGGCGCTGCTGGGCTGATGACGCTCACGTTCGCCGGCGAACCCCTGGTCGCCTTCCTGCTGGGCTCCGTGCGGGTCGTGGCCTGGCTCGCGGTCGTGCCTCCGTTCTCCTCGCGCGCCGTGCCGGCGATGGTGAAGGTGGTGCTCTCCCTCGGGCTCTGCTTCGCAGTGGCGCCGGTGCTCACCGAGTCCGAGATCCCGCTCGACGCGACCGGCCTGATACTCACGGTCCTCACCCAGGCCCTCATCGGTGTCGCGATGGGGTTCGTGACCTCGATGCTGCTCGGGGCGATCGCGGCGGCCGGCAGCCTGGTCGACGTCTTCGGCGGGTTCTCCCTCGCCCAGGGCTTCGACCCGCTGGGGATGAACATGAACTCCGTCTTCGGCACCTTCCACCAGATGCTCGCCACGATGCTGCTCTTCGCGAGCGGTGGGCACCTGCTGGTGATCGGCGGGCTGCTGCGTACCTTCGAGCTGCTCCCGATCGGTCAGACCCCGGAGGTCGACGGCGGGGTGAGCGTGCTGACCAAGGCGTTCTTGATGTTCTTCGTGACTGCGGTGCAGATCGCCCTGCCGATGATCGCGGTGCTGTTCATCTCCGACCTCGGGCTCGCGCTGCTGACCAAGATCGCGCCGCAGCTGCAGGCGATCAACGTCATGTTCCCGGCCAAGATCGGGCTCACGCTGCTGCTGGTCGGACTCTCCTTCCCGGTGCTGCCGGGCGTCATCCGCACGATGGTCGACATGTCGCTGCAGGCCATGGAGGCCCTGGCGGGCGGGTCCTGAGGAGGTGGGACGGTGAGCAGCGGCGAGGAGAAGACCGAGAAGCCCACGGCCAAGAAGCGCAAGGAGTCACGCAAGGAAGGGCAGGTCCCCCGCACCCAGGAGCTGGGTGCCTGGGCGGCCATGCTGCTGGCCGGGCTGGCGATGCCCACGATGATCAGCCGCGAGGTCGACGCCATCCAGGGCCTGATGATCGCCTGCCTCCGCACCCTCGAGGACCCCACCGCCTCCGACGCGCTCCAGCTCCTCGGGCAGGGGGCCGGTCACGCCTTCAAGGCGCTCCTCCTGCTGGGGGCGGCCGTGATGGTCGTCGGGGTCGCGGCCGCGCTCGCGCAGGGCGGCTTCTTCCTGGCCACCAAGACCGTCCAGCCCAAGCTCTCCAAGCTCGACCCGATCAAGGGCGCCAAGCGCATCTTCGGCATCCAGGCACTGTGGGAGGGCGCCAAGATGCTGCTCAAGTGCGCGCTCGTCGCGGTGCTGGTCAAGGCCACAGTCACCTCGATGATGCCGCTGCTCGGAGGGATGGTCCCCGTTGGCTTCCTGCTGCACCAGACCGGCGACGAGGCCCTGGCCCTGATCCGCAACGTCGCGATCGCCGGTCTCGTGATGGCCGGCGCCGACTACGCGATGACCCGACGACGCATCGGCAAGCAGACCCGGATGACCAAGGAGGAGGTCAAGCAGGAGCACAAGCAGCAGGAGGGCGACCCCATGCTCAAGGGGGCGATCCGGTCGCGGCAGCTGGCCATGGCCCGCAGCCGGATGATGGCCGACGTGCTCGCCGCCGACGTGGTGCTCGTCAACCCCACCCACGTGGCGGTGGCGCTGCGCTACGACCCCGAGGCCGGCGCGCCCACGGTGGTCGCCCGCGGGGCAGGGGCGATCGCAGCCCGGATCCGCGAGCTGGCCGGCGAGAACGACGTACCCCTGGTGCAGGACGTGCCGCTCGCGCGTGCGCTCTACTCCTCCACCGAGGTCGGTCAGGAGATCCCAGCCGAGCTCTTCGCCGCTGTCGCGCAGGTCCTGGCGTTCGTCATCAGCCGCCGCAACGCCGGACGCGGCGGGGGGAGCCACCGCAGCCCGCGTCCCGAGACCGAGCTCGGGCCCGTGCCGGTCGCAGGTCGGCGACGCCGGATCCCCTCAGGTCCGGCGCTCGCGGCCCGATAGGGAGGCGGACGCCAGGACGGTGTCGTGCTGCGCCAGGGACGGCGGGATCCGCAGCCGACCCTGAAAGGCGCACCCGATGCCCCTCAAGCGACTGACCCAGCTCGGTGTCCCGGTCGGCATCGTGATGATCGTCGTGATGCTGGTGATCCCGCTGCCGGCCGTGCTCCTGGACCTGCTGATCGCCGCCAACATCACCGGGGCACTGCTGATCCTGCTGACCGCGATGTACGTCACCCGGCCGCTGGACTTCGCGGCCTTCCCTGCCGTGCTGTTGGTGATGACGCTCTTCCGGCTGGCCCTCAACGTGAGCGCCACGCGGCTCGTGCTCCTCGACGGCTACGCCGGCAAGGTGATCGACACCTTCGGCCACTTCGTGGTCGGCGGTTCGCTGATCGTCGGCCTCATCGTCTTCGTGATCCTGCTGATCATCCAGTTCGTCGTCATCACCAACGGCGCCGGGCGGGTGGCCGAGGTCGGCGCCCGCTTCACGCTCGACGCGATGCCCGGCAAGCAGATGGCCATCGACGCCGACCTCAACTCCGGCCTGATCGACGAGGACGAGGCCAGGCGACGCCGCTCGGAGGTGCACGCCGAGGCCGACTTCTACGGGTCGATGGACGGTGCGTCCAAGTTCGTCAAGGGCGACGCGATCGCGGCCATCATCATCACCCTGGTCAACCTGATCGGCGGTTTCGCCATCGGCATGACCCAGAAGGGGATGAGCCCCGGCGACGCCGTGTCGACGTACAGCCTGCTGACCGTGGGCGACGGCCTGGTCTCCCAGATCCCGGCGCTGCTGCTCTCGGTCGCGACCGGGCTGGTGGTCACCCGCGGCGTGGGTGACCAGGACATGGGCTCCGACATCATCCAGCAGATCACCGCCCGCCAGCTGCCGCTGCGGATCGCGGGCATCGCCGCGCTGGCGCTGTGCCTGGTCCCCGGCCTGCCCAAAATTCCCTTCATCGTCACCGGCGGCGTGCTGCTGCTCATCTCCACCCGCGTCGAGCAGCAGGACGACAGCGTCCCGGAGACCGCACACGCCCTGGAGGGCGCGCCCTCCTCCGACTCCCCTGAGCACCTGGCCGCCGAGATCCGGGTCGACCCCCTCGGCCTCGAGCTCTCGGCCGACATCATCGACCTCGTCGACGCCGGTGCGGGCGGCGACCTGCTCGAGCGGGTGAAGGCGCTGCGCCGCAAGATCGCGACCGAGATCGGCATCGTCATCCCTCCCGTGCGCACCCGCGACAACCTCGAGCTGCCGCTGCACACCTACGTCGTCAAGGTCTTCGGCATCGAGGTCGCTCGCGGCGACGCACCGCCGGGCACGGTCCTCGCCATCGGCGACCAGCTCGGCTCGCTGCCCGGCACGCCGACCCGCGAGCCCGTCTTCGGCCTGGACGCCACCTGGATCGCCGCCGACCTGCGCGGCCAGGCCGAGCTGAGCGGCGCCACCGTCGTCGACCGCTCCGCGGTGATCACGACCCACCTGGCCGAGGTCGTCACGCTCCACGCGTCGCGGCTGCTCGGCCGCGAGGACGTGCGACTGCTCACCGATGTCGTCAAGCGCACCCACCCCGTCGTCGTGGACGAGCTGACCCCGGCCCTGCTCAGTCTCGGCGAGGTGCAGCAGGTCCTCCAGGCACTGCTCGACGAGGGCGTCTCCGTGCGCGACCTGGTGCGCATCTACGAGGCGCTCTCGCTGCGTGCGCCCCACGGCAAGGGCCTCGACGACCTGGTCGAGGCCGCCCGGGCCGCGCTCGGCCCCGCCATCATCGCGCCGCACGTGGTCGACGGCGCCCTGCACGTCATCAGCTTCGAGCCGCAGCTGGAGCAGCGGATCCTCGAGTCGCTGCGTCCCACCGAGCGCGGCCCGATGGTGGTGCTCGACCCGGCCACCGCCCAGGCCGTGCTCGGCTCGCTCTCGCAGCTGCTGGTCGACGCCGAGAACCGCAACCTCCGCCCGGTGCTCGTCTGCGCCCCGCAGGTGCGCTCCGCCGTGCACCGGATGATCACGATGTCGGTCGACCGGCTCCCCGTCCTGTCCTACACCGAGCTCAACGGCAGCGCGCAGATCCGGTCCGTCGGCACCGTGACCGGTCAGCACCTGATGGAGGTCACTGCATGAACCTGATCTCACTGCCCGTCCTGGCCGCGGCCGGTGTGCTCGCCTCACCCGCGCTCTGGCAGACCGCCATGACCGGGGCCGTCCCCTTCGACGTGGCCGTCACCCGCTACCTCACCGCCGTGGTCATCACCTGGCTCGCCCTGTCGCTGGTCGCCTCGCTGGTGTCGTGGGGCCCGGCGGCCGACGCGCCCGCCGCGCAGTCCGACGTACCAGCCGGGGGCGGGGAGCCCCCCGGCCCGGTCGGCGCGGCTGGTTGAGCTGGTCCGGAAATGCAGCGACCCACAGGCGTGGCCTCCGGGAGGAGGCCGCTCCGGGGGACGTGATCCCGGATCACCTGCGGGTCGGGTAGCTGCTAGGAATTCGTCAGCAGCCTGCCGGGCACTTCCACCCGACATGATGCTGGGCTGCTAGCGGGCAGCCACCTCACGCGTCCTCAAAGAATTCATTCTTCGGACCACCTCCTTTCCCGTGTCCGACAAAGGTAGGTCGTCTCCCCGCCCCACTCAAGGCCTTTTCCTGCGGCGCTACCGACCGTCGAGTCGGCGCAGATATCCCCTCGGTCAGGACAGGGCGGCGGCGAACTGGGAGCGGTAGAGCCGGCTGTAGGCGCCGTCGTGGGCGGCGAGGAGCTGGTCGTGGTTGCCCTGCTCGACGATCCGGCCCTCCTCCATGACCAGGATCAGGTCGGCGTCACGGATCGTGGAGAGCCGGTGGGCGATCACGAACGAGGTCCGGTCGCTGCGCAGCGCGGCCATCGCGTGCTGCAGCAGCAGCTCGGTGCGGGTGTCGACCGACGAGGTCGCCTCGTCGAGGATCAGCAACGCCGGGTCGGACAGGAACGCCCGCGCGATCGTCACCAGCTGGCGCTCGCCCGCGGACAGGTTGCCGCCGTCCTC
>JBAZRQ010000191.1:0-5097 GCA_041662925.1 Nocardioides sp.
CTCGAGGGACAGGGAGAGCCGGTCTGCGCCGCCCTGCTCGCAGCCGGGCACGTCGCGCGCGTGGAGCACTGCGACCTCGAGGAGCCCTCTGCTCATGAGCCGATGCTAGGCCGTCCGGAGCCCCATTCCGGGGAGGCGCCTTGGTGGCCGAGCACAATGGAGGAGTGGACCACACCCTGTTCTTGGAGGCGCGAGCGCGCGTGCTGGCCGATCTCCAGGCCCGGCACTTCGCGACGGCCGAGGCGGTGTCCGCACTGGAGGACGCCTGCTCGTCGCGCCGGTGGTGGGCCGAGCAGTGGCCCGAGGGCGAGGTGTACGTCGCCGGGCTGGTCGCCCAGGACGTCCAGGACGCGCTCTTCGAGACGGCCGGGCGCTGGCCCATGTGCCTGGCCTGCCAGGACGGCCCGGTGCATGCGCTCTACATCCAGCCCGACCTCGGCGGCCCCGACCCGGTCTGGGTCTGCGAGGAGACCGGCCAGGTAGCCGCCCCGCTGGGCAAGCTGTACGCCCGCTGACAGAGACAGCGGTGTCAGCCGCCGATCTGGACCCACATCGTGTAGCGGTCCGCGCGGTAGACCGACCGGGAGACCTCGACGGTCTTGTCGCCGCACAGGGCGCGACGCGACTGGCGCAGCACGACGCCACCAGCAGGCAGCTCGAGCAGCCCGGACTCCTCGGCAGTGGACCGGTCGGCGGTGATCGAGTCCTCGGCCCACGAGGGGCGCAGGCCGCGCTGGTCGAGGGCGTCGTACAGGCTGGTGGGCATGCCGCTCTGCAGGAACCCCGGGAGCAGCACCTCGTTGAGGTAGGCGTCCTCGATGCACACGGGTACGCCGTCGCCGCGGCGGAGCCGGCGCCAGTGGATGACGGCGTCACCCTCGGAGATGTTGAGCGCGCGCGCCACGCCGGGACCGGCCTGCTCGCGGCGCGCCAGCAGGGTCTGCGACTCGGAGTGGACGCCGCGACGGGTCATCTCCTCGGTGTAGCCGGAGATGCGGCTGGCGGCCTGCCGGGGGCGGGCCACGAAGGTGCCGCGCCCGGGGATGCGTTCGAGCAGCCCGTCGACCACCAGGGCGTCGAGGGCCTGGCGCACGGTCATCCGGGCAACGCCGAAGCGGTGCACCAGCTCGCGCTCCGAAGGAGCGGGTGAACCGGGCGCACTTCCCGTGACCAAGGACCGGACGTATTCACGCACCTGCACGTGCTTCAACGTCCGCCCGTCCGAGAGCAGCACTTCTTCCACCCCGGCAGGGTACGGCGGCTCGGCGGCCTGCGTCCCCCGAATGGTCGACATGGCCCTACTCGGTCGCGATCGCCTCCAGCACGTCGAGCCGGGCGGCGCGGCGGGCGGGCAGCACCGCGGCCAGCATGCCGATGAGCACCGACAGCGCCAGGAAGACCGCCAGCTGGCCGTAGGGCACGCTGATCACCTCGAGGCCCTCGTCGCGTACGGCGTACATCAGCACGACGCCGAACCCGATGCCGAGGATCACGCCGAGCACGGCGCCCAGGACGGAGATCACCACCGACTCCAGGGTGATCATCCAGCGCAGCTGGGAGCGCGAGACCCCGATGGCGCGCAGCAGCCCGACCTCGCGGGTGCGCTCGATCACCGACAGCGCCAGGGTGTTGACGATGCCGAGCACGGCGATGATCAGCGCCAGCCCGAGCAGCGCGAAGATGATCAGCACGAACTGGTCGATCGGCTCCCGCTGCTCCTCGGCGAACGCGGCCTGGTCCTTGACCGTGACGATCGGCAGCTCTTCGACGACGGCGTCGAGGCCCGCCTGCAGGTCGTCGGCGCCGGGCTCGGCGAAGATGGTCAGCGCGTTGTCGGCCGGCTCGTAGCCCGCCTTCTCCAGCGTGGTCAGCGTGGTCACGACCGGGAGGTAGATGAGTGGGTTGTCCTCGAAGACGGCCGCGACGCGCCACTCCGTCTTCCCCGTCGGCACCTCGACCTCCACGGGGTCGCCGACGCCCAGGCCCTCCTCGTCGGCGTAGGACTCCTGCACGATGACGGACCCGTCCGTGAAGTCCGAGAGGTCGCCCTCGACGACGGTGAGCTCGAGCCGGTCCACGGTCGCCGGGTCGACGGCGGAGATGCCCTCGCCGCCGAAGTCCTGGAACTGGTAGCGCTGGCGCACCACCGCTTCGACACCGTCGACGTCCGCCATCTGGTCGGCGATGGTGGGGTTGAACTCACCACCGAAGACGTTGCTGACGACGTAGTCGCCGACGAAGCTCTCCTCCACCGACTGGTCGACCGAGGCCTTGGCGGAGTCGCCGACGATCGACATCGTGCAGGCCAGGGCCAGCCCGATCATCAGCGCCGAGGCGGTGGCCGTCGTACGGCGTGGGTTGCGCAGGGAGTTCTGGCCGGCGAGGTTGCCGATCGAGCCGAAGAGCCGGGCGAACAGCGAGCGGGCCCCCGCCAGGAAGGGCCGCGAGATCACCGGGCTCATCGCGGCCACGCCGAGCAGGATGAACAGCACCCCGGCGCCGATCAGCCAGCCGCCGTACGGCACCTCCACGATGTCGCCCAGGCCGAGGGCGAGCACGACCATGCCGACCACCGCGAGCGCCAGCCCCCGCCAGAACCGGTGGTGGATGGAGCTCTCGGTCAGGGCGATGTCGTCGCGCATCGCCTGGACCGGCGAGATCTTGGCGGTGCGCCGGGCCGGGAGCCAGGCGGCCGCCATCGTCACCAGGACGCCGACGAGGTACGACGCGAGCACGGTGCGCGCCCCGAAGATCATCGGCTGGCCCGACAGGTCGAGCCCGAACTGCGCGAACAGGACGCGCAGCGCCATCGCCAACAGGACTCCCAGGCCCAGACCGATCGTGGAGCCGATCACGCCGAGCACGAACGCCTCGAGCTGGACCGACCGGACCACCTGGCGGGTGGACGCACCCAGCGCCCGCAGCAGCGCCAGCTCACGGCTGCGCTGGGCGACCAGGATGGAGAACGTGTTGACGATCAGGAACGAGCCGACCACCAGGGCGATGCCGGCGAAGATCAGCAGGAACGTGGTGATGAAGGAGACCGCCTCGAGCAGCTGGCTGGCCGACTCGTCGGCGGCCTCGTCACCGGTGACGGCTTCGATCCCTTCGGGCAGCACCTCCGTGACGGCGTCACGCAGCTCGTCCTGGGAGACGCCCTCCTCGGCGGTCACCCACACGTCGTTGTACTCGTCGCGCCCCTCGAGGAAGAGCGCCTGCGACGTCTCGGTGTCGAACATCGCGAGGGTGGCGCCGTTGAGCGAGCCACCATCCGGAAAACCGGCCAGTCCCACGAGGGTCGGCGAGAGCTTGCTGTCGCCGCGGGGCGTCAGCAGCTCGACGGTGTCGCCGAACTCGTAGCCGGCCTTGTCGGCCGTGGCCTGGTCGAGGGCGACCTCGTCGACTCCTGACGGAGCCTTGCCCTCGACCAGCTCCAGCCCCTCACCGCCGGCGGCGGGGGCGTCGTTGTAGTTGACACCCAGCGCCGGAGGGCCGAGGCCACCGATGACCTTGCCGTCCTCGCCGACGACGTAGACGCCGAACGCGCTGACGTTGCCGTCGACGCGTGCCACACCAGGAGTCTCCTCGAGCTCGTCGAGGAGCGAGGCCGGGACGGTGAGGGACGACAGCGTGCCGGCGCCCGTCGTACCGCCCACAGGCCGTACGACGACGTCGCCCACCGTGGACGCGAAAAGTGCGGTGAAGCTGCGGCTGAGGGTGTCGGAGAAGATCAGCGACCCGGCGACGAACGCCACGCCGAGCACGATCGCGAACGTGCTCATGAGCAGGCGCAGCTTGCGCCCGAGCAGGCTCTTGAGGGCAGCGCGCCACATGCCGCTCAGGCCTCCGGGGACATGTGGGCCATCTTGTCGATGACCCGCTCGCGGTCGGGGTCGCGCATCTCGTCGACGACGCGGCCGTCGGCCAGGAAGACCACCCGGTCGGTGTAGGCGGCGGCCACCGGGTCGTGGGTGACCATGACCACCGTCTGCCCGTGCTGGTGGACGCTCTGCTGCAGGAGCCGGAGCACCTCCGCGCCGGAGCGGGAGTCGAGGTTGCCGGTGGGCTCGTCGGCGAACACGATCCGGGGCCGGCTCACCAGGGCCCGGGCCACCGCGACGCGCTGCTGCTGCCCACCGGACAGCTCGTTGGGTTTGTGGTCGAGCCGGTCGGCCAGCTCCACCGTCGCGATCACGGTGTCGTACCAGGTGGGGTCGGGCTTGCGGCCGGCGATCGACAGCGGGAGCACGATGTTCTCCTGCGCGGTCAGCGTCGGCACCAGGTTGAAGGACTGGAAGACGAAGCCGACCTCGTCGCGGCGCAGCCGGGTGAGCTCCTTGTCGTTGAGCTCGGCGAGGCTGTGGTCACCCAGGATGACGGTGCCGCTGGTCGCGGTGTCGAGCGCGGCACACAGGTGCATCAGCGTCGACTTCCCGGACCCGCTGGGACCCATCACGGCGGTGAACTCGCCGGCGTAGATGTCGAGGGTCACGTCGTCCAGGGCGCGCACCAGAGCCTGGCCCGACCCGTAGTCCTTGGTGAGGTTCTGGACCCGGGCGGCCGGGACGCGCTGGGCGCTCGCGTGGGCGGCCTCGGGTGCGGGAGAGGTCATGGCTCCAGCCTCTCCTGTCCAACCCAGCCGTGCCAGCGGGTTTGACCCCGAGCCGACCCTGAGTTGCTCCGCTCCCCGACAGAAATGGCGCCACACAGTCCGCGAAGATGTCGAACATCTGTTCGAGCCCGTCGTACGATCTGGGCATGGACTTCCAGACCTCCCTGTTCGCGGCCCCGCCGCAGCGGCTCCGGTCCTTCGAGGGTCTCGAGCGGCGCACCCTGTCCGACGGCGCCTGGGTCGACGTGCTCCGCTCGTGGGTCCCGGACGCCGACGACATCTTCACCACGATGGTCTCGGCCGTGCCGTGGCGCGCCGAGCGCCGCCAGATGTACGACCGCGTGGTCGACGTGCCGCGCCTCGTCTACACCTACATGATCGGCGAGGAGCTCCCCCATCCCGTGCTCACCGAGGCCCGCGACGCGCTCACCGAGCACTACCTGCCCGAGCTCGGCGAGCCCTTCCGCACCGCCGGCTGCTGCTAC
>JBAZRQ010000192.1:0-5086 GCA_041662925.1 Nocardioides sp.
TGCCGCGCTCGCGGCGTTCGACGCGGCGGTCGACACCGTCGCCTCCGGATTCACCACGAAGGCGGCTGCTGCCTCGGGCGCCGCGACCCAGGTGCTGACCGCGAGCGCCGGCCTCGTGCGTGACAAGGGACTGCGCGGCGCGGTGCGCAAGTCGCTGCGCGGGGGAGCGCCGCTGCTGGGAGCGGTGCATGCCGCCGTGGAGCAGTTCGTCGTCGTCTTCACGTCCATGGGTGGGCTGATGGCCGAGCGCGCGACCGACCTGCGTGATATCGAGCGCCGCCTGGTCGCCCGGCTGGTCGGTGAGGACGAGCCTGGCGTCCCCGACCCCGACCGGCCGTCCGTGGTCGTCGCCGAGGACCTCGCGCCGGCCGACACCGCCGGCCTGGACCCCCACGTCGTGCTCGCGCTCGTCACCGAGCGTGGCGGCCCGACGAGCCACACCGCGATCATCGCCCGCCAGCTCGGGATCCCGTGCGTGGTCGGCACCGCCGGCGCGATGCACGTCGAGGCCGGCACACCGATGCTCGTGGACGGCATGGCGGGCACCGTGCTGCTGCACCCCGACGCCGCCGAGGCCGAGCGCCTCGTCGCCGCCGACATCGAGGCCCGCGCTGCCCTCTCCACGTGGACCGGGCCGGGAGCCACCGCCAACGGTCTGCGGATCAAGCTGCTCGCCAACGTGGCCGACGGCCCCTCCTCCGTCTCGTCGGCCGAGGCGCCGGTGGAGGGCGTGGGCCTGTTCCGGACGGAGCTGTGCTTCCTCAACCGGGCCGAGGAGCCGTCGGTCGAGGAGCAGGCCGACATCTACGCCGCGGTGCTCGAGCCCTTCAAGGGCAAGGGGCACGTCGTCGTACGCACCCTCGACGCCGGCAGCGACAAGCCGGTCGCGTTCGCCACCCACGAGGGCGAGGAGAACCCCGCCCTCGGAGTCCGCGGGCTCCGGCTCTCCTTCGACAACCCCGGCCTGCTCGAGCGCCAGCTGGACGCGATCGCGATGGCCGCTGAGCGCACCGGCACCGAGACCTGGGTGATGGCGCCCATGGTCGCGACCGTCGCCGAGGCGCGCGACTTCGCCGCCGCCGTGCGCGACCGGGGCCTCAAGGCCGGGGTCATGGTCGAGGTGCCCAGTGCGGCGCTGCTCGCACCGCGGATGCTGGAGGTCGTCGACTTCCTGTCGATCGGCACCAACGACCTGACGCAGTACACGATGGCCGCCGACCGGATGGCCACCGACCTGGCCCACCTCACCGACCCGTGGCAGCCGGCCGTGCTCCAGCTGATCGCGATCACCGCAGAGGCCGGACGGCACGCCGGCAAGCCCGTCGGCGTGTGTGGCGAGGCTGCCGCCGACCCGCTGCTCGCCTGTGCCCTGGTGGGCATGGGGGTCACGTCGCTGTCGATGGCCGCCGCTGCCGTCCGGCCGGTGGGCGCCCGCCTGGCCTCGACCACGTCGGAGCAGTGCGAGGACGTCGCCGAGG
Source organism: Nocardioides sp. (assembly GCA_041662925.1). Classification (GTDB taxonomy): domain Bacteria; phylum Actinomycetota; class Actinomycetes; order Propionibacteriales; family Nocardioidaceae; genus Nocardioides. The sequence goes on from JBAZRQ010000192.1 coordinate 1,479, forward strand.
CCGCCCTCGGCGCCGACGACCCGGCCGCCGGTCGCGCCGCGGTGCTGGCGCTGCTGGAGGGCTGAGGTCAGGCCCGCAGCCAGGTCAGCACGGCGCGCACCCGGCGGTGGTCGTCCTCGGCGACGGCGAGGTCGAGCTTGGTGAAGATGTTGTTGATGTGCTTGGCGACGGCCTTGTCGGTGACCACGAGGTGCGCGGCGATGGCGGCGTTGGAGCGGCCCTCCGCCATCAGGGCCAGGACCTCGCGCTCGCGCGGCGTCAGCCGGTCGAGGGGCTGCTCGCGGCGCTGGGCCATGATCGAGGCGACCACCTCCGGATCCAGCACGGTGCCGCCGGCGGCCACCCGTCGTACGCCGTCGACGAACTCCGCCACGTCGGAGACCCGGTCCTTGAGCAGGTAGCCCACGGCCCCTTCGCCGCTGGCCAGCAGCTCGCGGGCATAGAGCTGCTCGACGTACTGCGAGATCACCATCACCGGGAAGCCGGGCCGCGACCGGCGGGCCGTGATCGCCGCGCGGAGGCCCTCGTCGGTCTGGCTCGGCGGGAGTCGTACGTCGACCACGGCGGCGTCGGCGTCCGGGTCGCGGAGGGCCTCGGCGAGGGAAGGCGCGTCCTCGACGGCGTGCAGGATGGTGAAGCCGTTGCTCTCCAGGAGCTGGGTCATCCCGGCCCGGAGGAGGGCGTGGTCCTCGGCGAGGACAAGTCGCACGGCACCTCCAGGGTCACCACGGTCGGCCCGCCGGTCGGGCTGCTCACCGACATCGTGCCGTCGAACGCGGCGAGACGGCGTCGGACCCCCAGCATGCCCGAACCGGCGACCGGATCGGCTCCGCCGCACCCGTCGTCGCCGATCACCGCCCGGAGCCGTCGGTCGTGGTGGGTCACCGTGATCCAGGCGTGGCGCGCCCGCGCGTGCTTGCCGGTGTTGGCAAGACACTCGGCGACCGCAAAGTAGACCGCCGACTCGACCGGTGGCGGCGGCCTGCCGTCGAGCGTGGTGGAGACCTCGACCGGGATCGCCATGTCGAGGGCGAGCGCCTGCACCGCTCCGGAGAGGCCGCGGTCCGCGAGGACCGGTGGATGGATGCCACGCACCACCGAGCGCAGGTCGCCGATCGCCGCCGACGTCGTGGCGCGGGCGTCGTTGACGAGCCGCCGTGCCTGCTCCGGGTCGTCGGCGAACACCTGGTCGGCCAGGCCGAGGCTCATCGACAGGGCCACGAGCCGGGCCTGGGCGCCGTCGTGCAGGTCGCGCTCCAGGCGCCGCAGCTCGGCGGCCGAGTGGTCGACCAGGTCGGCCCGGCTCTCGGTCAGCACCTGCACCCGTTGCTCGAGGTGCTCGGTGCGGGTGGAGGCCAGGAACCACAGGTCGATCATCGAGCGGGCCCGCATCTTGGGCCGGATGCCGAACCACCAGATCGGCAGCGTCACGACCACGAGCAGCTCGAGCACGCAGATCAGCGCGACGACGAAGCCGAACGTGGCGGCCCACAGCGACCACGCGACGTCACGCCACGTCATCGGGTCCCGCAGGACGACCAGCAGCGCTTCGACCGGCCGGCCACGGGGGACCGGTCGGTAGGGCCGCGGGACCGGGATCTCCAGCACCCGGGCGGCCATCTGCCGGTGCCGGTCGGCGATCCAGCGGGTGGCCGGCACCGAGATCGCGAGGATCACCGCGCCGACCCACACGACCAGCAGCGCGCTGCCGACCACCGTCAGCACGAAGAGCACGAGCACCGGGACCGCCAGCAGCAGCTGGGCGGCGGCGTACGACGTCAGCCGCAGCCGGCCCGGCGGCGGGGCCGGCGCCGGGGTCGGTTCGGTCGTGGTGCTCACCCCCTCATCCTCCCCGAATCGGCCGTGCCGGGCAGTGGTGCTGGCACCACCCCGCAGCGGGGGGTCTGCGCCCCTGACCGCGAGCCCGCGCGTCGCGAGGCTGGACTCCTCGAACCAGTTGGCCGAACCAGAAGGAGACCACCATGACCGCCACGAACCCGCTCACCGTGCTGCCGCTTCGTGCGGCGCGCTGGAGCGCCACCCACCCGTGGCGCGCCATCTCGGCCTGGCTGGCCTTCGTCGTCGTCGCCGTCGGACTGGCCTCGGCGGTGCCGACCGTCGAGGCGGACGGCGCCGACTACCGGCTCGGCGAGTCCGGCCGCGCCGAGAAGCTCGTGGCCGACGCCGGTCTGGATCGGCCCGACTCCGAGAACGTGCTGATCACTGCTGGGAACGGGGACCTCGACCGCGACGCCGCGGAGACGGCCGCGGCGCAGGTCGCCACCGACATGGCCGCCCTCGAGGGCGTCGCTGCGGTGAGCGAACCGCAGTGGAGCCCCGACGGCACCGCCCTGCTCGTTGCCGTCCAGCTCGCCCGCGACGGGGACGGCAACGACGACGTGGACGCCGACCCGCTGCGCGCGGTCACCGCCGCGGCCCAGGAGGCCCACCCGGACCTCGAGATCCGCCAGACCGGCGACGTCACGCTGGACGACGCCATCAACGAGCAGGTCGGCGACGATCTGGCGGCCGCCGAGGGGATCAGCGTCCCGATCACGCTGGTGCTGATGTTGGTCGCCTTCGGCGCCCTGATCGCCGCGGGGCTCCCGGTCCTGCTCGCCTTCACCAGCGTCGCCGCGACGATCGGGATCATGGCGCCGGTGTCGCACCTCGTGCACGCCGAGGGCACGGTCACCAGCATGATCGTGCTGATCGGCATGGCGGTCGGCGTCGACTACTCCCTCTTCTACCTCAAGCGTGAGCGCGAGGAGCGCGCCGCCGGCCGCACGACCCTCGAGGCGGTCGAGATCGCGGCCCAGACCTCCGGCCACTCGATCCTGGTCTCCGGCGGTGCCGTCATCGCCTCGATGACCGGCCTGTTCGTCATGGGCGGCGCCACCTTCAACTCCCTCGCGGTCGGCTCGATCATCGTGGTGGCGGTCGCCGTGCTCGGGTCGATCACCGTCCTGCCGGCACTGCTCGCCAAGCTGGGCCGCTGGGTCGACCGCCCCCGCGTACCGCTGCTGTGGCGCCTCAACGCGCGGGTCGGCCGCGGTGGCCTGAGCCGCCGCCTGCTCGGTCCCGTCGTACGACGCCCGGGCGTGGCGCTCGCCCTGTCCAGCGTCCTGGTGCTCGCACTGGCCGCGCCGGCACTCGGTCTGCGGATCAACGCCGCCAACCTGGAGACGCTGCCGCGCTCCATCCCCGAGGCCGAGACCATGCGCGACCTGTCCTCCGCCTTCCCCGCCGAGGGTGCGGCGGCCACCATCGTCGTCCGTGCCGCCGCCGACCAGCAGGACCAGGTCGCGGACGCCCTGGCCGACCTCGAGCAGCGCGCCGTCGCGACCGGCGACTTCGTCGAGTCGGCGGAGAAAGCCCTGGTCTCCGAGGACGGACGCACGACCGTGCTGCGCCTCGGCATGCCGTACGACGAGTCCGACGAGCGGGTCAACGACGCGCTTCGTGAGCTCCGCAGCAACCTTGTGCCGGCCGCGTTCGACGGGCTCGACGGTCCCGGTGCCGAGACCGCCGTCGGGGGCGGGGCCGCAGAGAACCTCGACTACTCCGAGCGCCAGTCCGACCGGCTGCCCCTGGTCATCGGGTTCGTG
>JBAZRQ010000193.1:0-5082 GCA_041662925.1 Nocardioides sp.
GAGTACGAGCGCAGCGAGTACTCCCCATGGAGCGACGAAGTCGCTCCATGGATCGCCACGCCTGCTGCTCGGCCTCGCCGCGGTAGCCGTGGCGTTCGCCGCCGCCGACACCTACGTCGTCGTGCTCGCGCTGCCCGAGATGGTCGGCGCCGTCGGCGTCTCCACCGAGGAGCTCCAGCGGGCCGCCCCGATCATCTCCGGCTTCCTGCTCGGCTACGTCGCGATGCTGCCGCTGATCGGCCGGATCGCCGACCTCCGGGGCCGGGTCCCGGTGCTGGTCGCCGCGCTCGTCATCTTCGCTTTCGGGTCCCTGGTCACCACGCTCGCCTACGACATGCCGACCATGGTGTCCGGCCGGTTCCTGCAAGGGCTCGGCGGTGGCGGTCTGGTCCCCGCGACCCTGGCGCTGGTCGCCGACCTCTACCCGCGCGAGCGACGCGGCGTACCCCTCGGTGTGGTCTCCGCCGTCCAGGAGCTCGGCAGCGTCATCGGCCCGCTCTTCGGCGCCGTGGTCCTCGCCGTCGCTGACTGGCGGGCGATCTTCCTGATCAACCTGGCCGTCGGGCTGCTGCTCGCCGCAGCCATCCGGGCGCTGCGGTTTGGTCACAAACCGCAGGATCCGGGGCCCGAAATGCGCGGTTTGGGACCAAACCGCGGTCTCCCCGACGTCCTCGGTGGCCTCTTCCTCCTGGTCAGCCTCGCTGCCGGGGGGTTGGTCTTCGTGCGCCCGCCGGCGCTGCTGCGCGACCTGACGTGGGGCCAGCTGTTCATCCCGTTCGCCGGCGACGGCCGGTGGCTGACCCCGCTCGGGACGATCGCGGCGCTGGCCGCGGCGCTGTTCGTCATCCGCTGCTTCACGGCCCGCCGCCCGCTGGTCGACGGACCGAGCTGGCTGGGCAGCATGCGCGACGCGGACCTCACCGGCGCGTCGTTCCTGGCCGTGGCGCTCGGCGGGGTGATCCTCGCGTTCGCCACCGCCGACCCCAAGATCCAGCTCTTCGCCGACCAGGGCTACTGGTACCTCGCCGGCTCCGCCGTCGCCACCGCCGCGCTCGTCGTCCACCTGCGCCGTACCGACACCCCGCTGGTGCCCCGCGGCGCGCTGCGGCGTACGCCGGCGTGGGGCGCGATCCTGGTCAGCTTCTTCGTGGGCGCGGCATTGATCGCCGCCCTCATCGACATCCCGCTCTTCGCTCGCACCACTATCCACCGCGACTCCCAGCTGATGGCCGCGCTCGTACTGCTCCGCTTCCTGGTCGCGCTGCCCGTCGGGGCGGTGCTCGGGGGCTACCTCACCCGCCGGTTCAGCGCCGGGCTGATCACCGCCGTGGGCATGCTGATGGCCGCGGCCGGCTTCGCGCTGATGACGCAGTGGGACGTCACCAGCCTCGAGCACCTCCACTCCGACGCGACCCTGGTGCTGTGCGGGTTCGGCTTCGGGCTGGCCCTCGCGCCCGTCAACGCGGCGATCCTGGCCAGCACCGACGACCACGTCCACGGCGTCGCCAGCGCCATGGTCGTCGTGGCCCGGATGGTCGGCATGCTCGTCGGCATCTCCGCCCTCACCGCGCTCGGCCTGCGCCGCTACTACTCCTACCTCGAGGACCACCCGCTGCCGCCCGCGCGCGAGGTCTGCGACGGCAGGACCCGGTGCCAGGCCTTCAGCGACCTGCTCTCCGGGGCCGGGATCCCGCAGGAGCACGCCGTGTTCGCCGGTGCCGCGGTGTGTGCGCTGGTCGCGGCCGCCTGCGCCCTGGTCGTCTTCCGGGGTGCCGCCACCCGGTCGTTCAGCGCGGCGGACGTGCTGCGCGCCGGTGGGTGAGCAAGGCCACGTCCAGATGCGTCACCTCGACACGCCGACGTGACCCGGGTCCGCTAGGTTCGCGATCATGGCCGACTTCGACGACCTGATCACCGCCAACCGCCAGTTCGCGACCGACTTCGCCCTGGGCGGCTTCGACGGCGTGGCCCATGCGGGGGTCGCGATCGTGACCTGCATGGACTCCCGGATCGACCCGCTGGGGATGGTCGGGCTGGTGCCCGGCGACGCCAAGATCTTCCGCAACCCCGGTGGCCGGATCACCCCGCAGGCGCTCGAGGCGCTGGTGCTCGGCACTCACCTGCTCGGCGTGCACCGGATCCTCGTCGTGCCCCACACCAAGTGCGCCATGGCGACCCACACCGAGGAAGAGCTGCGCGCCCGGGTCTCCGAGTCCTCGGGCCAGGACGCCTCGTGGCAGAGCTTCGGTGTCATCACCGACCAGCTGCAGGCCCTGACCGACGACGTCGCCAAGATCCGCGCCCACCCGCTCATCCCCGAGTCCACCGTGGTCGGCGGGTTCCTCTACGACGTCGACACCGGCCTGCTCGAGCAGCACCTCTGAGCACCTACCCGACCAGCGTCCCCAGCCAGGCGTCGAACGCCTCGACGAACCGCGCGTGCGCCGAGACCATCGCCGCCGGGTCGCCCGGGACCCGCAGGACGTGGTCACCCTCCACCAGCACCCGGGTGCCCGGCAGCCCGTCGAGCACCTCCCGGTCGAGGTAGGGGTCGCGGGACCCGATGACGACCAGCTGCGCGGCGGGGTACGACGTCAGCGGCGCGGCAGCCTCGGGGTCGGTGAGCAGCGGCGTCAGCCACGCCCCGGCGTACCCCTGGGCCGCGGCGCGCGCGGCGGCCAGCGTCCCCAGCGACTTGCCGACTACCAGCACGCGCCCGTCGTAGCCCTCGACCGCGGCAGCCAGCTGGTCAGCCACCCAGGCGGTCTCGTCGGTGTCGCCACCGCGCTCGGGTGCCTCCCACCAGACCTGCCGCACGTCCCAGCCCCGGTCGAGCGCGGCCTGGGTCGCGAAGAAGAGCAGCGGGCCGTCCGGGGTGTACTGCCGGCCCGGGAGGACGACGCACCGCCCGACGGAGTTCCCCTCCGCGGTGTAGTCGACATACCGGGTCATGGCGACGCGACGCTCAGGCGTCGAGCGACTCCGCGTCGACCTCGTAGGCGCCCTGCACGATGAACTCCTTGCGCGGGGCGACGTCGGAGCCCATCAGTAGCTCGAACACCTGCGAGGCCGCGTCGGCGTCGTCGACGGTGATCCGGCGCAGCGTGCGGTGGCGCGGATCCATGGTGGTCTCGGCCAGCTGGTCGGCGTCCATCTCACCGAGGCCCTTGTAGCGCTGGACCGGGTCCTTCCACCTGACGTTCTTCTTCTTCAGCTCCGCGAGGGTGCGCTGCAGCTCGTCGTCGGAGTAGGTGTAGACGTACTTCTCCATCCCCTTCTTGGGGTTGGAGATCTCGACCCGGTGCAGGGGCGGGACCGCGGTGTAGACCCGACGCTCGGTGATCAGCTCGGGCATGTACTTGAAGAACAACGTGGCCAGCAGGCAGCGGATGTGGGCGCCGTCGGAGTCGGCGTCGGCCATGAAGATGATCCGGCCGTAGCGGCGCGCCTCGAGGTCGAAGGTGCGCCCGGAGCCGGCGCCGACGACCTGGATGATCGAGGCGCACTCGGCGTTCTTGAGCATGTCGCCCACCGAGGCCTTCTGGACGTTGAGGATCTTGCCGCGGATCGGCAGCAGCGCCTGGAACTCCGAGTTGCGCGCCAGCTTGGCGGTGCCGAGCGCGGAGTCACCCTCGACGATGAACAGCTCGGTGCGGTCGTTGTCGTTGGCGCGGCAGTCGGCCAGCTTGGACGGCAGCGCCGAGGACTCCAGGGCGTTCTTGCGGCGCTGGGTCTCCTTGTGCTGACGGGCGGCGAGGCGGGTCTTGGACGCCGCCACCACCTTCTCCATGAGGAGCTTGGCCTGCGCCTTCTCGGTGCGCTTGGTCGAGGTCAGGAACTTCTTCAGCTCCGCCGACACCACCCGCCGTACGACGGAGCGCGCGGCGGGGGTGCCGAGGATCTCCTTGGTCTGCCCCTCGAACTGCGGCTCGGCCAGCCGGACGGTCACGACCGCCGTGAGCCCCTCGAGCACGTCGTCCTTGATCACGTCGTCGTCGTTGACCTTGAGCGCCTTGGTGGCGCGCATGGCGTCGTTGAACGTCTTGGTGAGGGCCGACTCGAAGCCGCTCACGTGGGTGCCGCCCTTGGGGGTGGCGATCACGTTGACGAAGGAGCGCAGCTCGGTGTCGTAGCCGGTCCCCCAGCGCGCCGCGATGTCGACGGTCAGCTCGCGCTCGACCTCCTGGGGCGTCATGTGGCCCTTGACGTCGAGCATCGGCACGGTCTCGGTGAAGGTGTCACTGCCCTGGAGGCGCAGCACGTCGGTGACCGGCTCGTCGTGGGCGAGGTACTCGGCGAACTCCGCGATGCCACCGTCGTGGCGGAACTTCTCCTCGACGGGGGTGTCGCCTCGCAGGTCGCGGATGACGAGCTCGAGCCCGGGCACGATGAACGACGTCTGCCGGGCCCGGCCCAGCAGCCCCTCGAACTCGAACCGCGCGTCCTTGGTGAAGATCTGGCGGTCGGGCCAGAACCGGACCAGGGTGCCGGTCTTGCCCTTGGCGACCCGCTTGCCCTTGCGGGTGAGGCCAGACTTGGGGGTGAACGCCGCGTCGGGGCCGTCGCCGGCGAAGACCCCCGGCACGCCGCGGTGGAAGCTCAGGCCCTGCTGGGACGGCGTCCGGTCGACGTCGATGTCCATCCGCGCGGAGAGCGCGTTGACCACCGAGAGACCGACGCCGTGCAGACCGCCCGTGGCGACGTAGGAACCGCCGCCGAACTTGCCGCCGGCGTGCAGCTTGGTGGCCACCACCTCGACCCCCGGCAGACCGGTCTTGGGCTCCTTGTCGGTCGGGATGCCCCGGCCGTCGTCGTGCACCTCGACCGAGTCGTCGGCGTGGAGCGTGACCTCGACGCGGTGGGCCGAGCCCGCCAGCGCCTCGTCGACGCCGTTGTCGATGATCTCCCACAGGCAGTGCATGAGGCCGCGGGTGTCGGTCGAGCCGATGTACATGCCCGGACGCTTGCGCACCGCTTCCAGACCCTCGAGGACGAGGAGGTGTGCGGCGTTGTAGGTGTTGTCGGCGATCGTGGGGCTCCTGGCAGCGGAATGAACTGGGCACTGAGACGGGACACTCAAAC
>JBAZRQ010000194.1:0-3136 GCA_041662925.1 Nocardioides sp.
GTAGCCGGCGCGGGTGACGCCCTCGGCATCGGGCTGGACGAGGAAGAGCCCCGTGCCGCCGTCGGGGAGCGCGGCGCTCACGACCAGCAGGTCGGCGCGGGCGCCGTGCAGCACCGGCTCCTTGGCGCCGGTGAGGCTCCAGGAGTCGCCGTCGGCGGACGCCGTGACCTGCTCGGCCGAAGGCCCCCAGCGGCGGCCCGGCTCGTCGTGCGCGAAGGTGAGCAGGCTCTCGCCGGCCGCGAGCGCGCCCAGCACCTCGGCGCGCTGCTCGGGCGTGCCGGCCGCGGAGACCAGCCCGCCCGCCAGCACCACGGCGGCGAGGAACGGCTCGGGAGCGATGGTGCGGCCGAGCTCCTGGCACACGATGCCGATCTCGGTCGGACCGGCGCCGACGCCGCCGTCCTCCTCGGCGAAGGGCAGCCCGAGGACGCCCATCTCGGCGAGGCGGGCCCACTGCTTCTCGCTGAAGCCGGGGTCCTCCTTCACCGTCTGGCGGCGCTGCTCGTAGTCGTTGTAGGCCTTGCCGACCAGTCCGCGGACCGCGTCGCGCAGGGCCTCCTGCTCATCGTCGTACGTGAAGTCCATGTCAGTCCCTTCGGCTCAGAGCCCGAGGATCGTGCGGCTGATGATCTGCCGCTGGATCTCGTTGGAGCCGCCGTAGATGGAGGCCTTGCGGAGGTTGAGGTAGGTCGGCGTGGCGATGCGCGCCCACTCGGCGAGGTCGGAGGTGTCGTCGGCCCCGGTGGCGACCGACGCGGGTCCGGCCAGGTCGACCATCAGCTCGCTGACGGCCTGCTGGAGCTCGGTGCCCTTGAGCTTGAGCACCGACGAAGCCGGGTGCGGCTCGCCGTCGGCGGAGTGGGCGACCACGCGCAGCGCGGTGAGCTCGAGGGCGAGCAGCTCGTTCTCGAGCTCGACGATCCGGGCGCGCACGAGCGGGTCGTCGAGCAGGGTGCCGCCCTCGCCGTCGGAGGTCTCCTTGGCGAGGTCCTTGGCGCGGGCCAGGATCCGCTTGGTCGATCCGACCGGGGCGACTCCGACGCGCTCGTTGCCGAGCAGGAACTTCGCGATCGTCCAGCCGCCGTTGAGCTCGCCGACGAGGTTGGCGCCCGGGACGCGCACGTCCTCGAACCACACCTCGTTGACCTCGTAGCCGCCGTCGATCAGCTGGATCGGGCGCACCTCCAGGCCCGGGCTGGTCATGTCGATCAGCAGCATCGAGATGCCGGCCTGCTTCTTCACGTCGGGGTCAGTGCGGACCAGCGTGAAGATCCAGTCGCCGTACTGGCCGAGCGTGGTCCAGGCCTTCTGGCCGTTGACCACCCAGTCGTCGCCGTCCTTGACGGCGGTCGTGCGCAGGCTGGCCAGGTCGGAGCCGGCGTCGGGCTCGGAGAACCCCTGGCTCCACCAGATGTCGAGGTTGGCGGTCTTGGGCAGGAACTCCTGCTTCTGCTCCTCGGTGCCGAAGTGCGCGATGACCGGGCCGATCATCGAGGCGTTGAACGCCAGCGGGGTCGGTACGCCGGCGCGCTGCAGCTCCTCGAGCCAGATGTGGCGCTGCAGGTCGCTCCAGCCGCGTCCGCCGTACTCCTCGGGCCAGTGGGGGACCGCGAGGCCGGCGGCGTTGAGCGTCTGCTGGGCCTCGACGATCTGCTCCTTGCTCAGCTCACGCCCCTCGATCACCGTCCGGCGGATCTCCTCGGAGACCTCGGTGGTGAAGAACGTGCGCATCTCGTCGCGGAACTTCTGGTCCTCCGCGGACAGCTCCAGCTGCATCGTGTCGGCCCCTCTCCCTGGTCGGCTGCCCCGATGCTACTGACAGGTAGATGGCAGGCGTCAGACGCGTACGTCGTCAGCGGTCGCGGGCCCCTCGGCGCGCTCCGCGCGCCGCCTCTCCCACCGCCGGGCCACCACCATCACCAGCCAGGCGAGCAGGCCGCCGGCGATCAGGTCGACCACGTAGTGCTCGCCGTAGTAGACGAGGACCAGGCCCATGACGGCCGGGTAGGCGAGCAGCGCCCACCGCCACGGCGAGCGCAGCCGCCAGATGGCGTAGATGGCGATCAGGAACGCCGTACCGAAGTGCAGGGACGGCATGGCGGCCGTCGGGTTGCCCACGCCGTTGAGGATCACGTCGACGCGCTGCAGCCCGATGTCGCGCCAGCCGCGTGAGGTGAGCCGCTCGACCGGGCCCAGGTAGCCCTCCTCGGCGGCCAGCCAGGGGGGCGCCATCGGGTAGGCCACGTAGATGATGAGGCCGCCGAAGTTGAGCCCGATGAAGCGCCGCATCCAGACTGCCCACTCGTCGCGGTTGCGCACCCACAGCACCCCGGCGATGGTCAGGCCGATGAGGAAGTGGGTGGCGTAGATGCTGGTGAAGAGCACGTCGTACCAGCGCGGGTCGCTGTCGCGGGTGCACGGCTCGCCGCACCAGGCGTCCTGCAGCAGCTCGGTCGGCGTGGTGCCGAAGCCGAGCCAGCGGTCCACGTCGATCGGCATCGTCCAGTGGACCGGGATGCCCATCTCGTCGGTGAGGCCGCGGCTGAAGAAGTAGAACGTCAGCAGCGCGGCCGGGAACCACCAGTCCCTCAGGAACTGAAGGTGGTGTCGCGGTGGCGCGTGGATGTTCCACGCGACCGTGCCCACCCAGAGCGTCATCATCACGGTGATCGAGTCGTTGGGGATGCCGATGCGCCACCACCAGGTGGCGACGGCGGCGGCCCAGACGGCCATCGAAGCCGTCCGCACCCCAGACCGACGGCGGGTGCGCGGGGCCTCTGCGTCGCTCTCCGCAACCTCCGCCTGTGCCGTCATGTCACCAATTATTAAACACCTGGCTTTCCAGGTGTGCGACCGTGTTCGCCGAAGCGCCGAACCTGCGGAAACTGGCCCCCCGGCCCGGGGATCGGCGCTAGGTTGCCCGAAAAGGTGCGGGCGCTCGCCCGCCTCCCCCAGCCCGGAGGCACCCATGACGAGAACGCTCCACTTCCTGCGCCGCCACGCCGCCGTGCTGGTCGCGCTCCTCCTGCTCACGGGCGGGAGTGCCGCCTACGGCCTGGTGCAGGCCGACCGCGATGAGAGGGCGTTCCCCTCCAAGCTCTCCGCCTGCGTGAACCTCAAGACCAAGGCGATGACC
>JBAZRQ010000194.1:3146-5059 GCA_041662925.1 Nocardioides sp.
CGGCACGGCATGCCCGAAGGGCTCGCGCAAGATCTCGTGGAACGTCCGCGGGCGCGCCGGCGCCACGGGACCCGTCGGGCTCGCCGGTCCCTCGGGCGAAGCCGGTCCGTCGGGTGCACCGGGCCCGTCGGGCGCACCCGGCCCGGTGGGGCCGACGGGGGCGCCGGGCGCAGAAGGGCCGTCCGGAGCGACGGGCATGCCGGGCCCTGCCGGTGCCGCAGGGCCGGCTGGGCCGATCGGACCGGCCGGAGCGACTGGACCGGCGGGCGCGGATGGCGCGGACTTCGTTGGTCGCTACGCCCATGTCTTCAACACGTCCGCGCAGGTTGTCCCGATCGAGTCGGACGTCGCGTTCGACACGAACGGCATCCTCAACGGCTTCACCCACACGCCAGGCACGTCGTCGCTGCAGGTGACGGAGGCCGGGGTGTACGCCGTCCGCTTCGGTGTCTCGGGGGTCGAGCCGAACCAGTTCGCGGTCTTCCTCAACGGCGCGGCGACGAGCGGGATCTTCGGCTCCGGGGCGGGCACCCAGCAGACCAATGGTGAGCTGCTCCTAGCCCTGACTGCCGGTGACGTGCTGACGATGCGCAACCACTCGTCCGCCGCTGCGGTCACGTTGCAGACCCTGGCCGGCGGCACACAGCCCAACGTGAACGCGTGGCTGCTAGTGGAGAAGGTCGCCTGACCCGGGCCCCGCGCTAAAGAAGATGCCCTTGCGTCCTCGATGCCGGAGAATCGGTCGACGTGGGACACGTAGAGGTCAGCGGAGTGCGCTTCGAGCTGCCGGACGGCCGGGTGCTGCTCGACGACGTGTCGTTCCGGGTCGGTGAGGGCGCGAAGGTCGCGCTGGTCGGAGCCAACGGCGCCGGCAAGACGACACTGCTCAAGATCATCACCGGCGACCTGGTGCCGCACGCCGGTGCCGTGGTCCGCAGCGGCGGGCTGGGCGTGATGCGGCAGATGGTCGACGCCGGTCTCGGGCCGCAGCCCACCGTCGCCGACCTCCTCCTGAGCGTGTCGCCGGCGAGGGTGCGCGCGGCCAGCGCCGCGGTCGACCGGTGGGAGCTGGCGCTGATGGAGACCGACGACGAGAAGACCCAGATGGCCTACGCCGAGGCGCTCGCGGAGTACACCGACGCGGGCGGCTACGAGGTCGAGGTCACCTGGGACGTCTGCACGGTCAAGGGACTCGGCGTCACCTATGACAAGGCGAAGTACCGCGAGCTGCGCACGCTCTCGGGCGGCGAGCAGAAGCGGCTGGTGCTGGAGTACCTCCTGGCGGGACCCGACGAGGTGCTGCTGCTCGACGAGCCGGACAACTTCCTCGACGTACCCGGCAAGATCTGGCTCGAGCAGCGCATCCGCGAGTCCGACAAGACGATCCTGTTCATCAGCCACGACCGCGAGCTGCTCGACAACACCGCGACCCGGGTGGTCACCGTCGAGCTGGGGCACGCGGGCAACCTGGTGTGGACCCACCCCGGCGGGTTCGCCAGCTACCACGAGGCCCGCAAGGACCGGTTCGCCCGCTTCGAGGAGCTGCGCCGGCGCTGGGACGAGGAGCACGCGAAGATCAAGGCGCTCGTGCTGCGGCTCAAGATCAAGGCCGAGTACAACGACGGCATGTCCAGCCAGTACCGCGCCTCCCAGACCCGGCTCCGCAAGTTCGAGGAGGCGGGCCCGCCGACCGAGCAGCCGCGCGAGCAGCAGGTGACGATGCGGCTCAAGGGCGGGCGCACCGGCAAGCGCGCCGTCGTCTGCGAGGACCTCGAGCTCACCGGGCTGATGCGGCCCTTCGACCTCGAGGTCTGGTACGGCGAGCGGGTCGCCGTACTCGGCTCCAACGGCTCCGGCAAGTCGCACTTCCTGCGGCTGCTCGCCGCGGGCGGGAGCGACCCGGACGTCGAGCA
>JBAZRQ010000195.1:0-5057 GCA_041662925.1 Nocardioides sp.
CGTTGCTTAGACCGAATGACTCCGCCGTGACCAGTCACCCATCAAGTGCACTGAACACTGAGTTACAAGTGCCACGGCGCGCTCAGCCGCCGAGCAGCGAGCGGACCCGGTCGGGCCCGAGGGCAACGAAGAGGGTGGGCAGGCGCGGGCCGCGGGGGGCGGCGACGAGCAGGTGGTAGAGCAGGCCGAAGAACTGCTTCTGGTCGGCCTTGACCTGGTCGGTGGGCGGGTCGTCGAGGGCCATGCCGCGGGCGAGCTTGGGTACGCCGTAGATCAGCGTGGTCAGCGACTCCAGGTCGAAGGCGTCGGGCAGCCGGTCGAGGAGCTGGGCGAGCCAGAGCGTCTCGTCCTCGGTCAGGGCGGCGAGCCGGTCGGTGTCGGGAGCGGTCCGGACGGTGGTGCGCTCGTCCTCGGGCACGAACTCCGAGGTCCAGGTCATCGACTTCGACAGCCGCGGCTCGAGGTCGGCGACGGACGAGTGCGGGTAGCCCACGTCTCCGATGGTGCGCGAGATCAGCTCGGCGGAGCCGGCGGTCACGTCGGCGACCGAGGAGAGCAGCTTGAACGGGACTGACACAGGCGAGGTGGGCAGCGAGCCCGCAGCCACCGTGGAGGACGCACGCTCGAAGGCGAGCACGGCGACGTCGCGCTTGGCCGGGTCGGCGGCCTTGCGGGCCAGGGCGTCCCACTCGTCGTACAGCCGCACGACCTCGGGGCCGAAGTCGATCGTGAAGACCTGCCGCGGCTGGCGGCGTACGTAGAGCCAGCGCAGGATCGGCGCCTCCAGGATGCGCAGCGCGTCGGACGCGGTGGGTACGGCGCCGCGTGACGACGACATCTTGGCCATCCCCGCGATGCCGACGAAGGAGTAGCCGAAGTGGGTCGGCATCGGGTAGCCGAACACGTCGGTGACCAGCTCTTTGCCGACGGTGAACGACGAGCCGGGCGTCGCGTGGTCGTCGCCGGCGGGCTCGAAGTTGACCTTCTCGAGGGCCCAGCGCATCGGCCAGTCGACCTTCCACACGAGCTTGCCCTCGTGGTCGGTGGACAGGTTGGTGGAGCCGACGTAGCCACACGCCGAGCAGGTGTAGTCGAGCACGGTGGTGTCGTCGTCGTACGCCGTGGCGGTGGTGGTGTCGCGGCCGCACTGGCGGCAGTAGGGCTTGAACGGGAAGGGCATTCCCGCAGGCGCGGAGTCCTCGCCGGCGGGCGGCGCCTTGGTGCGGTAGCGCGCCATCACCGCCTCGATGTCGTCGCGGCGCGCGACCGCGTTGAGGACCTGGTCGCGGTAGAAGCCGGAGGTGTAGCGCTCGGTCTGGCTGACCTGCTCCATCTCGACGCCCATCTCGGCGAGCGCGGAGAGCAGCGGCGCCTTGAACCGCTCGGCCCAGCTGGGGAACTCGCCGGTGGGGTCGGGTACGGCGGACAGCGGCCGGCCGATGTGCTCGGCGTACGACGGGTCGATCCCGGCGGGCACCTTGCGGAACCGGTCGTAGTCGTCCCACACGTGCAGGTGCCGCACCGGCACGCCGCGGCGGGCGATCTCGTCGGCGTCGAAGTGGACCGTCAGCACCTCACGCAGGTTGCCGAGGTGGACGTGCCCGGAGGGGCTGATGCCGGAGCTGACCGTGACCAGGTTGCCCTCGCCGGCATGCCGGATGGCGTTGTCGGCGGCGCGCGTCACCCAGTCGACGGGGTCGCCGTCGTGTTGTCCCGCCTGGTCGCGCTTGCCTCGTGCCACAGGCGGCAACGCTACCCGGCGCGGGAGGTCAGCGGACCGGCAGGACCATGGAGTAAGCCGCCGGCTCGATGTGCCACGTGCGCTGCCGCTCGGGCCCGTAGATCTCGCCGTCGGCGCTGATCCAGAACTCCTCGCCCCGCACGGAGACCTCGCGACCGCGCAGTGCGGTGACGTCGTCGGCGCTCTCGTGGGTCCCGAAGCCCAGCCGGGCGGCGTAGAGCAGCCGGGCCAGCGGGCCGGTGGCGCGCGAGATCATCAGGTCGATCCGGCCGTCGAGGGGGTCGGCGTCGGGGGTGAGCTCGGTGCCACCGCCGACCGACGAGCCGTTGCCGAGCGCGACCATCAGCACCCGGGTGTCCAGGTCGTTGACGACCTTGCCGTCGACCTCGACGTGCAGGCGCAGCGCGGGCGGGTTGAACGCGGTGAGGGCGGCGCCGATCGGGTAGCCCAGCTTGCCGAGGTTGACCTTGCCGACGCCCACGGAGTGGAGGCGGCCCTTCCAGCGGTGGCCGCGGCGGCTGGCGTTGGCGCCGGCTCCGACGTGGACGCTGTTGACCACGACCTGGCCCACCTCGTCGACGATGAGGTCCATCGGGGTCACGACTCCGGTCACCAGGACCCGCGCAGCCTCCTCGACGTCCAGCGGGATCCCGACACCGCGGGCGAAGTCGTTGCCGGTGCCGAGAGGGAGGAGGCCGACGACGGTCTTCTCCAGCTCGTGACGGCGGTGGAGCGCCGAGATCACGGCGTGCAGGCTGCCGTCACCGCCCGCGATCACGATCCGGCGAGAGCCGGCGCGGTGGAGCACGCCGTCGAGCTCGCCCGGGTTGGAGGTCGCCTGGACCTCGACCGAGCTGTGCTCGCGCAGCACGGCCAGCGCGGCCTCGAGCGACTCGTCGTCGTCGGGGCCGGCGCCGCTGTTGGTGATCACCAGGAGGGGGTCCATCGCTCCGGACCATAGCCGACAAGATTCCGTCCCCACCTCCCCCCTTTGGTAACGTGTGGCCGCAAGAGCCCCGGCAGCTGTTGCCGGGGTTTTGTTTGTTTCCGACCCGCCGAGGTCCGAAGGAGTGCACATGCCTGCGATCGCCATCATCGGCGCCCAGTGGGGCGACGAAGGCAAGGGCAAGGCGACCGACCTGCTCGGCAGCCGGGTCGACTACGTGGTCAAGTTCAACGGCGGCAACAACGCCGGCCACACCGTGGTCATCGGCGACGAGAAGTACGCCCTGCACCTGCTGCCCAGCGGCATCCTCAGCCCCAACTGCACCCCGGTCATCGGCAACGGAGTGGTCGTCGACCTCGAGGTCCTCTTCGAGGAGCTCGAGGGCCTCACCGCCCGCGGCGTCGACGTCAGCCGGCTCAAGATCAGCGCCAACGCCCACGTCATCGCCGACTACAACCGCAGCCTGGACAAGGTCACCGAACGGTTCCTCGGCAGCCGCAAGATCGGTACGACGGGGCGCGGCATCGGACCGACGTACGCCGACAAGATGAACCGGGTCGGGATCCGGATCCAGGACCTGTTCGACGAGAAGATCCTCGAGCAGAAGGTCGAGGGCGTCCTCGAGCTCAAGAACCAGATCCTGACCAAGATCTACAACCGCCGCAGCGCCACCGTCGAGGCGACCGTCGAGGAGCTGCTCGCCTACGCCGACCGGGTGCGTCCGATGGTCTGCGACACCGGGCTGCTGCTCAACCAGGCGCTCGACCGCGGCGAGACGGTGCTGCTCGAGGCGGGCCAGGCCACGCTGCTCGACGTCGACCACGGCACCTACCCGTTCGTCACGTCCTCCTCGGCCACGTCCGGCGGCGCCTGCACCGGCTCCGGCATCCCCCCGATGCGGCTCGACCGGGTGATCGGCATCGTCAAGGCCTACACCACCCGCGTCGGCGAGGGCCCGTTCCCCACCGAGCTCGACGACGACTTCGGCGAGCACCTGCGCAAGGTCGGTGCGGAGTACGGCACCACCACGGGCCGCCCGCGGCGCTGTGGCTGGTACGACGCCGTGATCGCGCGCTACGCCGCCCGGGTCAACGGGGTCACCGACTTCGTGCTGACCAAGCTCGACGTGCTGACCGGCCTGGAGCAGGTGCCGGTGTGCGTCGCCTACGACGTCGGCGGCGTGCGCCACGACGAGATGCCGGTCAACCAGAGCGACTTCCACCACGCCGTGCCGATCTACGAGTACCTCCCGGGCTGGTGGGAGGACATCAGCGAGTGCCGCACGTTCGCCGAGCTGCCCAAGAACGCGCGTGACTACGTCACCGCGGTCGAGGCGATGTCGGGGTCGCGGATCTCGACGATCGGCGTCGGGCCCAAGCGCGACCAGACGATCCTGATCCACGACCTGCTCTGAGCTGAGCTCAGTCGCTGTAGATCATCGGGTCCAGCGTCCCTGCGGTGCGCTTGCGGGGGGCGACGACGCGCCCGCCTCCCGGCAGCACCCGGAAGGAGTTCGTGGTCGAGTCGAGCACCCGCAGACCCTTCCCGGACAGGGAGACCACGAGGTCGTCGTCGCCGTCACCGTCGACGTCGGCCACGCTGGTGTGGCGCGGGAAGAAGTCGTCGCGCTGCTCGTTCAACCAGAGGTCGGAGGTGAAGCGCCCTTCCGTCCACGACACCAGCGTCACCTTGGGTCCGTAGTCGGTCATGGAGAGGTCGTCGTCGCCGTCGGCGTCGAAGTCGCCGGCCCGCCAGGAGACGAACCGTGCGTCGCCGGAGACCCGTTGCGGCTCGCCCTGCTGCTCGAACGAGGTGCCGGTCGAGGCGAGCAGCCGCAGCCGCGGTGACCGCAGGCTCTTCTCGGTCACCTGGACGAGGTCGGCGCGCCCGTCGCCGGTGAGGTCGCCGAGCAGCAGCTGGTGGTAGGTGCTGAGGTCGGTGGGCGCGTCGCCTTCGAACCAGCGCTTGCTCCTGGCCAGGGTCCCGTCCGCCCGGCTACGTGCCGCCGTGATCACTAGGCGCCCGGAGCCCGTGCTCGCGATCCCGACGTCGGCGCGACCGTCGCCGTCCAGGTCGCCGACGAACGGGATGTCGTCAGTCAGTAAGTCGGCCACTGGGGGAATCTGCATCAGCGACGACGGTGAGTCGCCGGTGGCGAGGTGGACCGTGACGCTGAGTGACGGGGCGTAGCCCACCGGGGTCACGACGTCGAGGCGGCCGTCGCCGTCGACGTCGCCGACGACCGACGGGTACGTCGCCTGCGGGAGCGGCGTGGGCGCCTTGAACGACGTCCCGTCGGAGCGCAGCAGCCAGCCGCCGCTGTCGAACGCCACGGTGACGAAGTCGCCGAGGCCGTCGCCGTCGATGTCG
>JBAZRQ010000196.1:0-659 GCA_041662925.1 Nocardioides sp.
GGCAGGTGGGCCGTCATCGGCTTCGCCCAGGACCTCATCGCGGTCCTGGCCGTGGTCAGCCTCGTGGTCTTCGCCCAGATCCGGCTCAAGAACTCCCCCGAGCGGCTCGGCCGCCAGTCCCGTTTCAAGGGCTCCCACCTGGGTGGGGCCTGGCTCGTCCTGCTGATGATCTTCAACGTCATCTGGACGATGTTCCTGTTCCGCGGCGCTGCCTCCGCCGCCGACAACCTGCCCTACGACAACGGCGCGTTCGTCTCGATCGGCATCGGCAAGCTGCTGGACGGGCTCAGCCACGGGAGCATCGAGACCCTCGAGCACGTCGGGCTGCTCCTCCACATCGGCATCATGCTGGTCTTCCTGATCCTGGTGCTGAACTCCAAGCACCTGCACATCTTCCTGGCGCCGCTCAACGTGCTCTTCGGGCGCCGGCCCGTCGCGCTGGGGGCGGTCAAGCCGCTGATGTCCGAGGGCAAGGCGATCACGCTCGACGACATCGAGGACCTCGACGAGGACGCCAAGCTGGGCGTCGGCGCGGTGGAGGACTTCTCCTGGAAGGGCCTGCTCGACATGGCCACGTGCACCGAGTGCGGCCGTTGCCAGTCGCAGTGCCCGGCCTGGAACACCGAGAAGCCGCTCTCCCCCAAGCTCATGATCATGGC
>JBAZRQ010000196.1:669-5048 GCA_041662925.1 Nocardioides sp.
AAGGAGGTCGACCGGCCGCTGGTGGGCGAGACCGGGGACGACTGGTTCTACATGCCCGAGGACGGCTCCGGCGTGATCGACCCGGACGTGCTCTGGTCCTGCGTCACCTGCGGCGCCTGCGTGCAGCAGTGCCCCGTCGACATCGAGCACGTCGACCACATCATCGACATGCGCCGCTACGCCGTCCTGGTCGAGTCCAACTTCCCGGCCGAGCTCAACGGGCTGTTCAAGGGCCTCGAGAACAAGGGCAACCCGTGGAACATGTCGCCCACGGCGCGCATGGACTGGGCCAAGGGCCTCGACTTCGAGGTCAAGGTCGTCGGTGAGTCCATCGAGTCGCTCGACGAGGTCGAGTGGCTGTTCTGGGTCGGCTGTGCCGGCGCCTACGAGGACCGCGCCAAGAAGACCACCCGCGCCGTCGCCGAGCTGCTCGACATCGCCGGCGTCAGCTTCGGCGTGCTCGGCAACGGTGAGACCTGCACCGGCGACCCGGCCCGCCGGGCCGGCAACGAGTTCGTGTTCCAGGGCCTCGCCCAGCAGAACGTCGAGGTGCTGAAGGAGGCGAAGGTCAAGAAGGTCGTCTCGACCTGCGCCCACTGCTTCAACACGCTCAAGAACGAGTACTCCTCGTTCGGCATCGAGCTCGAGGTCGTGCACCACACGCAGCTGCTCAACCGCCTCGTGCGCGAGGGCAAGCTGACCCCGGTCAAGGACGGCGACGGCGCCCACAAGCGCACGATCACCTACCACGACCCCTGCTACATCGGCCGCCACAACGGCGTCTACACCCCGCCGCGCGAGCTGCTCCAGGTGCTGCCCGGCGCGGAGTTCGTCGAGATGGAGCGCAACTCCGAACGGTCCTTCTGCTGCGGCGCCGGTGGTGCCCGCATGTGGATGGAGGAGAACATCGGCGAGCGGATCAACGAGAACCGCACCAACGAGGCCGTCGGCACCGGCGCCGACCAGATCGCCGTCGGCTGCCCCTTCTGCCGCGTGATGCTCTCCGACGGTCTCACCTCCGCCCAGGCCAAGGGCACCGCCCGCGAGGAGGTCGAGGTCCTCGACGTCGCGCAGATGCTGCTCGCCTCGGTCAAGGGTGAGGTCGCGACCCGGGCCAAGCCGGGGTCTGCCGCCGCGCCCGCGGCCAAGAAGGACGAGGCCGTCAAGGCCGAGCCCGAGGCCGGCGACCAGACCATCACCGAGAACACGGTGGTGAAGACCGAGGACGCAGGCCCCGCCGCCAAGGCGTCCGGCGGGTCGTCGCTGTTCGACGACCCGGAGGCCGCCACGGTCGAGGAGCCGGCAGCGAAGGCCGAGCCCCAGGCGAAGCCCGCCGACAAGCCCGCTGAGAAGTCCGGCGGCTCGCTGTTCGACGAGCCCGAGCCCACGCCTGAGGCGAAGGCCGAGCCCAAGCCGGAGCCGGAGCCCGAGCCGGAAGCAGAGCCCGAGGCCAAGACCGAGGAGAAGCCGGCCGCGGACGTCGGGTCCGGCGGGTCGCTCTTCGACATCGCCTCCCCGGAGCCGAGCGCGCCGGCCCCGAAGAAGGCCGAGCCGAAGCAGGCCGAGCCGAAGCCCGCGCCGACGCCTGAGCCGGTGTCGTCCGGCGAGGCGGCCCAGCCCAAGTCCGAGATCCCCGAGTCCGGGTCGCTCTTCGACATCGAGGCCGCGGAGCCGGCGCCTGCGCCTGCCAAGGCCGAGCCGGCGCCCGAGCCCGAGCCCGAGCCGGCGCCCGAGGCGGAGCCCGAGGCTGAGCCAGAGCCGGCGCCCGAGGCGGAGGAGAAGGCCGAGGAGAAGCCCAAGCCGGCCAGCTCCGGCGAGGCGCACCAGCCGAAGACCGACGCCGACATCAGCGACTCCGGGTCCCTGTTCGACCTCTGATCGACACCGCGGTGGATCGCACGTGCTCAGCACGTGCGATCCACCGCGCTCATTTCCACAGGCGCCGCCATCGGCGGTTTCGGCCAGGCTCGCGAGTCGCGCAGGATCCCGGGCATGGACACCCTCGCCGAGATCCTGCGCGACCAGGACGGGCTCGTCTCCCGACGCCAACTGCTGGGCCTCAAGCTCCGACAGCACGACATCGAGCGGATGCTGCGACGCCGCGAGCTGGCAGTGGTGCACCCGGGCGTCTACGTCGAGCACACCGGGCCGCTCACCTGGCAGCAGCGGGCGTGGGCAGGTGTCCTCTTCGCATGGCCTGCGGCGCTGACCCACCGCTCGGCACTGCGCGCGGCCGAGGGCCCCGGCCGACGTGACGGCAACGATCGGGTGATCGAGGTAGCAGTCGATGGCCAGCGCAACCAGGCGGAGCCGGACGGCGTCCGCATCCGGCGCCTGCGCGGCCTCGAGGAGCGCGTGCAGTGGAACGTCGGCCCGCCCCGGGTCCGCTACGACGACGCGATCATCGACGTGGCGGCCGATGCGCCGAGCGACCTGGACGCCGTCGCAGCACTCGCCGATGCCTGTGGGTCGCGGCGCACCACGGCAGCGCGGCTGCTCCGCACTCTTGACCAACGACCGCGAGTGCGCCGCCGTACCTGGCTCGAAGGCGTGCTCGGCGACGTTGCCGAGGGCACCTGCTCGGTGCTCGAGCACGGCTACCTCGACCTGGTCGAGCGCCCCCACGGACTCCCGACGGGGCGGCGACAGGCCAGCCGCCGCCACGCTGGCTCAACGACCTCCCGCGACGTCGACTACGACGGCCTGGTCGTCGAGCTCGACGGGCGGCTCTTCCACGACTCCCCCCACGCCCGCGACCTCTACCTGGAGCGCGACCTGGACGCGGCGATCGGCGGCTCGGAGACGATCCGGCTCGGCTACGGCCAGGTGTTCGATCGTGGGTGCTCGACCGCGGCCAAGCTCGGGCTCGTGCTGCGGCGTCGCGGCTGGGACGGTCGGCCGACTCCGTGCGCCGGCTGCCCGTGACCCGCCCGGCGCGCACGCTCATGCCAAGTTGACGTCACTTCTCCCTTGATTTGATGTCAGAGTGATGTCAGACTGGTGCGCATGGACATCACGCCGTACGTCGACAGTCTTCGCCGCGACCTGCTGGCCGCTGCCGAAGGAGCCGGGCCCGAGGCCCGGCAGGCCGCCGAACGGTTGAGCTTCGCGCTCGACCCCGCCGCCCGCCTCGCCCTGATGGAGGCCGTCTCCCAGGCGGCCGCCGAGATCACCGCGGAGATGCCCACGGGCGGGGTCGACGTCCGGCTCAACGGTCGCCAGCTCGACTTCGTCGTCCAGGCACCCATGACGCCTCCGGCGCCCCCCGCACCCCCCGCCCCGCCGCCGACCCCGGGAGAGACCGACGAGGACGGCGGGGTCGCCCGGATCACCCTGCGCCTGCCCGAGTCGGTCAAGGCCAAGGCCGAGGAAGCCGCAGCCGAGGCCGGCCAGTCGCTCAACACCTGGCTGGTCAACGTCGTGCGCTCGGCCACCCAGCGCGGCGCGGTCACCGTCGACATCGACCTGTCCAGCATCCCGTTCCTGGGCAAGGACCCCTTCGGCGCCAACAAGCCCGGCCGCCGGATGACCGGCTGGATCTAGAGCTCCCACCAGACACCCCACCAGACACCCCCTCGGACACCCCACCGGGGCCGGCGACAGGCCGGTCCCGCGGACGACCACACCCGAAAGAGGACCACCATGACGATCCATCACTTCGAGACCCTGCGCCCCGTCGACCTCTTCGTCGAGCTGGGCAAGGGCTCGGTACGGGTGCATGCCACCGACACCACCGAGTCCCACGTCGAGGTCACCGGCCGCGACGCCGACGAGGTCCTGGTCGAGCAGGAAGGCGACGAGATCCGCGTCGTCGCACCCCGGCAGCGCACCAGCTTCCTGAGCGGCGACTCGGCCCTGCATGTCGTGGTCACCGTGCCCACCGAAAGCGTCCTCGCAGTCAAGACCGGCAGCGCCGACATCGACTGTCGCGGCACGTTCGGCACCAGCCAGCTCAAGAGCGGGTCCGGCGACGTCAACGTCGAGGTGCTCGCCGGGCCGGCCACGATCGACACCGGCTCCGGCGACATCCGACTCGAGGAGGCGCGCGGCGACCTGCGCGTCAAGAGCGGCTCGGGCGACGTCCACGTCGAGCGCACCTCCTCCACCGTGGTGGTGTCCACCGGATCGGGCGACGTCCAGGTCGGCAGCAACACCGGCCCCGCGATCGTCAAGACCGGTTCCGGCGACCTCAAGGTGCTGTCGGCCGGCGACGACGTCTCGATGTCGACCGGCAGCGGCGACTTCGTCATCGGTACGGCGACGCGCGGCCGGTTCACCGCGAAGGGCGCCTCGGGCAACGTGCGGATCGGGATCCCCGCCGGAGTCCCCGTCTGGACCGACATCTCCACCGTCACGGGCCGCATCCACTCCACGCTGCA
>JBAZRQ010000197.1:0-941 GCA_041662925.1 Nocardioides sp.
CATGCCGCCCAGCTTGGAGGTGGTGCCGGTGAAGTAGCGGTCGACGAGGTCCTGGGAGAGCCCGATGGCCTCGAAGATCTGCGCGCCCGTGTAGGAGGCGACGGTGGAGACGCCCATCTTGGACATCACCTTGAGCACGCCCTTGCCGAGGCCCTTCACCAGGTTGGCGACGGCCTGCTCGGGCGCGGCCTTGACGTAGTAGCCCTCACGGGCGAGGTCCTCGACGGACTCCATCGCGAGGTAGGGGTTGACCGCGGCGGCGCCGTAGCCGACGAGCAGGGCCACGTGGTGGACCTCGCGCACGTCACCGGCCTCGACCAGCAGGCCGACCTGGGTGCGGGTCTTCTCGCGGACCAGGTGGTGGTGGACGGCGCCGGTGAGCAGCAGCGACGGGATCGGGGCCAGCTCGGCGGTCGAGTGACGGTCGGAGAGCACGATGATCCGGGCGCCCTCGGCGATCGCCTGGGACACCTCGGCGCAGATCTCCTCGATGCGGTGGGCCAGCGCCCCGCCGCCGCCCTCGACCTCGTAGAGGCCGCGCGCGACGTGGGTGATGAAACCGGGCATGTCGCCGTCACGGTTGATGTGACGGATCTTGGCGAGGTCGTCGTTGGAGATCACCGGGAACGGCAGCACGACCTGGCGGCACGACGCGGGCGTCGGGTCGAGCAGGTTGGCCTCGGGCCCGATGGTGCCGTTGAGCGAGGTCACGAGCTCTTCGCGGATCGCGTCCAGCGGCGGGTTGGTGACCTGGGCGAAGAGCTGGCTGAAGTAGTCGAACAGCAGCCGCGGCCGGTCGCTGAGCGCCGCGATCGGGGTGTCGGTGCCCATGGAGCCGAGCGGCTCTCCCCCGGTGTTGGCCATCGGGGTGAGCAGGACCCGCAGCTCCTCCTCGGTGTAGCCGAAGATCTGCTGGCGGCGGGTGACCGACGCGTGCGTGT
>JBAZRQ010000197.1:968-5043 GCA_041662925.1 Nocardioides sp.
AGGGGTGCTCCGAGGCGAGCTCGCTCTTGATCTCCTCGTCCTCGATGATCCGGTGCTCGTCGGTGTCGACGAGGAACATCCGGCCCGGCTGGAGCCGGCCCTTGCGGACGATGGTCGCGGGGTCGAGGTCGAGCACGCCGACCTCGGAGGCGAGCACGACGAGGCCGTCGTCGGTCACCCAGTAGCGCGAGGGGCGCAGGCCGTTGCGGTCCAGGACCGCGCCGATCTGGGAGCCGTCGGTGAACACGACGCAGGCCGGGCCGTCCCACGGCTCCATCACGGCGGAGTGGAACGCGTAGAAGTCGCGGCGCTGCTGCTCCATCTCGGTGTGGTTCTCCCACGCCTCGGGGATCATCATCAGCACGGAGTGGGGCAGGCTGCGCCCGCCCATGTGGAGCAGCTCGAGCACCTCGTCGAACGACGCGGAGTCGGAGGCTCCGGTGGTGACGATCGGGTAGAGCCGCTCGAGGTCGCCGGGGATCACGTCGGAGGCCAGCAGCGCCTCACGCGCTCGCATCCAGTTGCGGTTGCCCATCACGGTGTTGATCTCGCCGTTGTGGGCGATGAACCGGAACGGGTGGGACAGCGGCCAGCTCGGGAACGTGTTGGTCGAGAACCGCGAGTGGACGACGGCGAGGGCGGAGGCCACACGCTCGTCGAGCAGGTCGGGGTAGAAGCTGTCGAGCTGCTCGGTCGTCAGCATGCCCTTGTAGGCGAGGGTGCGCGACGACAGCGAGGGGAAGTAGACCTGGGTGTCGCGCTCGGCGCGCTTGCGCAGGCAGAACGCCATCCGCTCCAGCGACATGCCGGCGACGCGCTGGCGCGCCCCGGCGACGAAGAGCTGGCTGAAGGCGGGCATCACGCCGAGGGCGGTGGCCCCGAGGATCGAGGGGTCGGTGGGTACGTCGCGCCAGCCGAGGACCGCGAGGCCCTCGTCGGCGGCGATCTCCTCGATCCGGCGGCGGGTCTCGGCGACCTGGGCGTCGTCACCGGGCAGGAACGCCGTACCGACGGCGTAGGCGTGGGCCGGGGGGAGGTCGAAGTCGACAACCGCCCGCAGGAACGCGTCGGGCACCTGCATCAGGATGCCCGCACCGTCGCCGGAGTTGGGCTCGGCGCCGGCGGCACCGCGGTGCTCGAGGTTGCGCAGCGCTGTCAGCGCCTTCGCCACGATGTCGTGGCTGGCCTCCCCGGTGAGTGTCGCCACGAAAGCGACGCCGCAGGCGTCGTGCTCGTTGCGGGGGTCGTAGAGACCCTGGGGCGGCGGGAACGCGTGCGTATAGGGCACTGGGTTCTCCCGTCGTCGTCGTGTGCAGAACGACGCCTGCACTTGTGGGCGCAAGGGACGACATTGGCCCACGCGGCGGAGCCTTGAGATTACCACCCGGTTACGTCCGTGAGCAGCCGGAGGCTGTCCGGTGGACGGTCGGGTGGCGGTCAGGTGGCGGTCAGGTGGTGGCGTCCTCGGAGGTCTCGGGTGGCGCCTTGCCGGTCCCGGCGTCGGGCGTGGTCGCCGCGGGAGCGTCGTCGGCCACGGACGCCGGGTCGGCGAGCGGCTCGTGGCCCTCGCGATAGACGGTCTCCTCGCGGCCGGGGTGGCGCCGCAGGCTGACCACGAAGTAGATCGCCGCCGCCACGAACAGCACGATCGAGACCCACACGTTGAAGCGCAGGCCACCGACGTCGTCGAGCTCCACGGTGTCGATCCGGAGGTACTCGATCCAGCCGCGGCCGGCCGTGTAGGCCATGACGTAGAGCGCGATCACGCGCCCGTAGCCCAGCTTGAAGCGCCGGTCCGCCCAGATGACCAGGCCGAACGCGCCGAGGTTCCACACGCATTCGTAGAGGAACGTCGGGTGGAACGTCGTGCCCGCGGGGTAGGTCTGGCCCGAGGGGTAGTTGTCGGGGTCGATCTCGAGACCCCAGGGCAGGTCGGTGGGCCGGCCGTAGAGCTCCTGGTTGAACCAGTTGCCCCAGCGGCCGAGCGCCTGCGCGACCAGCACGCCGGGTGCCATCGCGTCGAGCGCCGGGAGCAGGCGGATGCCCTTGAGGCGCGCCCCGATGTAGACGCCGAGCGCGCCGAGGGCGACGCCGCCCCAGATGCCGAGCCCGCCACGCCACACGTAGAGGGCGGTGACCGGGTTGTTGCCGTCGCCGAAGTAGAGGCCGCTGTCGGTCAGCACGTGGTAGAGCCGGGCCCCGACCAGGCCGAACGGCACCGCCCAGATCGCGAGGTCCTGGACGTCGCCGGGCCGGCCTCCGCGGGCGACCCAGCGCCGCTCACCGATCCAGATCGCGACGATGATGCCGAGGATGATCGAGAGCGCGTAGCCGCGCAGCGGCACCGGACCGACGTACCAGACCCCGGTGTCGGGGCTGGGGATCGTGAGGGTCGTGATCGTCATCAGGGTGGACACGTCAGCTCTCCTTGCCGAGCAGGGTGCGGATGTCGGCAGCGAACTGCGCCTGCGAGGTGTACTGGCTCCAGTAGACCGGAGCCTGGTCGGAGTCGTCGATCCCGGTGATCTGGGTGCTGTGCCCGCCGAGGTCGTAGCCACCACCGGGCAGCTCGGAGCCGTCGCTGACATAGACGGCGAGAGGCTCGCCGGCAGCGATGATCGACTCGATGTCGCCGGTCAGGCCGATGAAGGAGGGGTCGTAGCGGTCGAGGTAGCTCCGCAGCGCGCTCGGGGTGTCCCGCGTGGGGTCGGTGGTCACGAAGACCACGTCGACCTCCTCGCGCTCCTGCTCGTCGAGGCGGTTCATCGCCCCGGCCAGCGATGCCATGACGGTCTGGCAGATGTCGGGGCAGTTGGCGTAGCCGAAGAAGACCAGCGTGAGGCGCTTGTCGGTGTCGGCCGCCAGCGAGTAGGGCTCGCCCTCGGTGTCGGTCAGCGCGACGTCAGGCGCCGGGAGCGGGTTGTCGAGCATGGTGCCGGCGAAGTCGTCGCCCGCCTGCTCGTCACCGCCGCAGCCGACCAGGGCGACGAGCAGGAACAGGGCGGCCGCGACCCGGAGAGCCGCTCTAGCCACGGCGTACGCCGGCCGCGAGGTCCTCGGTGAGCGCGGCGAGCGCCTTGAGACCGGCGGCGCGGTCGTCGTGGTCGAGCAGCGCGCGCACGAACGCCGAGCCGACGATCACGCCGTCGGCGTAGGACGCCACCTCGGCGGCCTGCTCGCCGTTGCTCACGCCCAGCCCGACCCCGATCGGCAGGTCGGTGGTGGCGCGGGTGCGGGCCACGAGGGGGCCGGCCAGGTCGCTGGTCGTGGTGCGGGCACCGGTGACCCCCATGACCGCGGTGGCGTAGACGAACCCGCGGCAGGCCGCGGTGGTCATCGCGATCCGCGCGTCGGTGGACGACGGTGCCACCAGGAAGATCTTGTCGAGGCCGTGCTCGTCGGCGGCAGCGATCCACTCCGGAGCGCTGTCGGGCGTCAGGTCGGGGGTGATCAGGCCCGCTCCCCCGGCCGCGGCCAGGTCGGCGGCGAAGCGGGGCACTCCGTAGCGCTCGACGGGGTTCCAGTAGGTCATGACCACCGTGGGGATGCCGGTGGCGGCGACCGCCTCGACGGTGCGCAGCACGTCGGCGGTGCGGACCCCGCGTTCGAGTGCCTGCTGGGCGGCAGCCTGGATCGTGGGGCCGTCCATCACGGGGTCGCTGTAGGGCAGGCCGATCTCGATCACGTCGCATCCGGAGTCGACCAGGCAGCGCAGCGCCTCGATGCCGCCGGCGACGTCGGGGAAGCCTGCGGGCAGGTAGCCGACGAGGGCGGCGCGGCCCTCGGCCTTGGCCGCGGCGAACGCAGTCGCCGTGGAGTTGGTGGTGTTTGTCATAGGTCGAACCACTCCATGGCGGTCTCCATGTCCTTGTCGCCGCGGCCGCTGAGGTTGATCAGGATGGTCGCGTCGGGGCCCTTCTCGGCGGCGAGCCGCTCGGTCAGGCGCAGGGCGCCGGCGACCGCGTGGGCGGACTCGATGGCGGGGATGATCCCCTCGGTGCGACTGAGCAGCGCCAGCGCGTCCATGGCCTCGGCGTCGGTGACCGGGGTGTAGGTGGCGCGGCCGGTCTTGGCG
>JBAZRQ010000198.1:0-5041 GCA_041662925.1 Nocardioides sp.
CAGTTGGGGCAGAGGTCGATAACTATATGCCGTATTATTTTTTATATACCGTATCCCGCGCGCGCGCGCGTCGTAGCTGCGCGCACGTTTCTATATATAAGGAGGGTTGGAGGGAGGGTTGGAAGGAAGGGGTTGACGGGTCGTTGAAAAGGGTTAACCAAGTCGTTGACGGAATCCAACGACCCGTTGACGCCGCGTTGGAAAGTGTTGCCTCTCCATTAATATGGGTGATGTCGCACCGCGTCATAATCGACAAGAGACCCCACAAAAGATATTTACAAGATACGCGCAACGCGCTATTCTCTCTTTATACGATGGAGGACGCGATGAACGCACACGAGACGATCCGGCAGATTGGCGCAATGAACCTGGCAGCGATTGGAGCTCGGAACTTCGTGGCCGGCGAAAGCACGCTGCACTTCAACGTGCTCCGCGGCAGCAGCACCAAGGTTGTCGTGACCCTCGACCCGACCGACACCTACACAGTCGAACTGGTCGACATCGGCAACCGGCGCAACGGCTACGCGATGAAGACTCTCGAAACGGTCGCCTTCGTCTACTGCGACCAGATCGGCGACGTTGTCCGCAGCATGTGCAATCGGTAAAACCAACACGCCGCGCCGCCCGGCTAAGGCGGCAGGAGGGCACCGTGGAAAAATTATACGTCACGCTGTTGCACACCGGAGAGACGCCCTGGCAGTATTCGCAGTCGCCGAGCGACCTGGACATGGGGACCGAGCTGGTCGGCGCGCCGGTCGAGAAGATCGTCGAGGCGGTCAACAGCTGCCTGCGCGACATCGGCGACGGCGACAGCGTGCAGGAGTATTGGGATCGCCGCGACGCGGGCAGGGGCGTCTGGTGCGTGGTGGCGCCATGACGACATGCAGGACGATCGAAGAGTGCGCGGCAGCCGGGCTGCACAACGTCGGGATCGGCTGGACGGGATCGCTTGAGCGCAAGTGGCTTGCCGAGATTTTCGCTCAGGGCTTCGAGGTCGATGTCGGCGGTTGCTTCGCCTCGCTTGATGCCGGCGCCGAGACTCCCGCAGCATACTGCGCCGAGCTTGGCGTCACCATGATCCCAACCAACGGCGACCCATTGTACCGCGAGACAGACATCGCCGACGCGCAGACCGCTTTCGAAGCCGGCGACGTCGACGGGTGGATGGCGCCATGACCTCAGCCGAATACCTGGCCGACTGCCCGCTTGACGAGTGGGGCGTGCGCTACGACACGACCGACGCCGACCTGGCGATCATCGCCGGCCAGCTGCAGCGGGTCGCCGCGATCGACGGGATCACGCTGCTCGACAGCGCGACGCCAGTGCTGCGCGCCGAGCGGGACCGGCTGGCGATGGAGCGGGACAGCCTGAACAACGACCACTACAGCTTCGACGGGGTGCGCCGATGACCGCCAAGGTCTACGCCGATGACATCGACCGCGACGATGGCCGGGCCATCGCTGGCCCGCTGCCTGCCGGGTTCGAGGTAGTGGGCGTGGTCGAGCGGCGGTTCGGCGGCGTGGTCTACTGCAGCGGCGCGGCGGTGCTGCTTCCGACCGGCGCCGTGGTCGAGGTGTCGGCAGGACTGATGCACGACCTGCCAGCCGAGTGCGATTGCAGCGAGATCGGGTTGACGTTGCGTAGCGCAACGCGCTAATCTGCCACCAACCAGGAGGGCACCAAATGGCAACCCCCCGCGGACCAGGCCGCCCAAAGT
The DNA here is from genome assembly GCA_041662925.1 of Nocardioides sp. Lineage (GTDB taxonomy): Bacteria > Actinomycetota > Actinomycetes > Propionibacteriales > Nocardioidaceae > Nocardioides. Next base: position 1,718 of record JBAZRQ010000198.1, read on the forward strand.
CGTCGAACGCCAAGAAGCTGACCTCGCTTCGCCTGCCGCCCCAGGTGCGCGACTGGTACGACAAGACAATGGGGGGCAAGTACGGCCCGGTGGCGTACGTTGTCGAGGCCTGGCCGGCCCTGTACGAGTCCACACTGGCTGCGATCAGGGAGGCCGGGATATTCTCGCGCCAGGACGCCCTGGCGATGCTCCAGGCGTTGCAGGGCACGCTTCTGACCCCTGGCATGGCCGGGCAGCAGATCGCCGCTGACGTGGCCGACAGCGAAGGCGAGCACGCCGAGCTGGTCGCCGAGCTCGAACAGCTGCCCCGCGCCGCCCTGGCCGTGCTCGAGTTGTGGGCGACGGCGCCGGCTGAAGACCTGGAGGCGCATCTGGCGTTGGTGGTGGGGCGGTAGTTCTAATCCTTCTTGACGGTTCCGACGCCGTGAGCGCGGTTCCACTGTGCGAAGTCGGGCCACGAATTCTCAAGGCACAAGTCGAACCGCTGCCGATCCCGCTCCGATGCGCCAGCCCACCACGTCCTGAGCCACGAACAGATGCGCTCGAGATCGGGGTCGACCTTCGATAGCTCGCTGCGCGACATCGGGCCGATGCCGAGCAGTAGCCAGTCCAGGCTGCAGTTGATTTTCTGCGCCATTTCTACAAGGTTCGCGCCACTTGGGAGCCCGCCGCCCTCAAGGTTCTGAATCCAGCCGGTCGACTTGCCGAACTGCTTTGCGAACGCCTCTTGCGACAGTCCGCTAGCCCTTCTCAATGACAAAATACGTGCGCCGAACCCTGTTGATTCCGTTGCCATTTCCCATAACCTCCCCCCGTTTCTACCCACCCACACAAAAAATAGCTTTACAAACTTTTTTATGCTGCCTAGTATCACGCATGTTATCACGGTGCGCATTTTGTCGCAATGCGTTTTGAGGGTAAAGATGAGCAGACTGGCGAAGTGGCGCAAAAATAAAGGATATACGCAGGCCGAACTCGCGGGACTGATCGGCAGATCCCAGCCCCTGATCGCTGCGTGGGAGAGCGGTGATCGGTCGCCAAACGCCGACGACCGGGTAACGACTGCCAGAATTCTTGGTGTGCCTGTCGAGGATCTGTGGGAGCCGATGACCCCGACAACCAAGACCGACAGCGGGGAGGCTGCGTGATGCCCGCCGCCGATCACACCGCCCGGCTGATCCACACCCTGGCGCTGATCCCCGTCGCGCCCGAGTGGACCACGGCGCGCGAGGTAGAGCGCCGGCTGCTCGCTCTCGGCTACGCGATCACGTTGCGGACGATCGAGCGAGACTTGGTTGCGCTGGCGCGGCGGTTCCCAATGAGACGCACGGTCGTCGACCAGCGGTCGATTCAGTGGTCGAGCATGGCCGGCGCGGCGTCGTGGATCACGGTGCCGATGCCGATCGGGAGGGCAGCATGAAGACCGCCACCGCCAACACCCTGCGCTGCGACCAGTGCGGCGAGACCCTTCCGCGCCACCTCGTAACCGCCATCTGGTGCGACGGCTGCGGCTGGCGCGAGACGGTCTGCGCAACGTGCGGGCTCAAGGGCGGCGCCATCATCGAACTTGCCTCACACCACGATCGCCAGCACTGCCGGGATCGGAAAGTGAAGGCAGCATGAGCGCCTACCAGACCCGCTTTAGCGACGGCATCGGAGAGACGATCAAGGCTGCCAGAGCGGCCGAGGTGGCACGGTGCGTCGCGGCGTTCGAGGGTGACAAGACGTTGACCTGGTGTGAGCTGCTCGCACGGTTCCTACAGCCGGTGGTGGACGACGCGAAGATCGTCTGCAAGGCGCACGGGACGTATCCGCGCAAGGACAGCCGCGGCACGGCGCTGCGGCACTCGGGGAGGTGGTAGATGAAGTCGATCAGCAAAGAAGACGCGAAGCGGAAGTGGTGCCCGTTCGCGCGGTCGCTGAATAGCCTACTCGACACGGCCGGTTCGGCAAACCGCCAACTTAGCAACGGCGGCCCCGACAGCGACTGCCTGTGCCTCACCGACGGTTGCATGTGTTGGGTCGACGTTGGCGGCGACGCTGGTCACTGCGGCCTGGTGAACAAGTGACCAAGTCCGACGCCAAAGCAGTCGCCATCGCCATGATCGCCGAGCTTGAGCGGCGCGGCGTGACGTTCGCCAAGGCGTCGGAGATGCCGGCAGACGCGGTGCTGCTGACGGCGCAAGAGGCCGGCGACGTGCTGCGGCAGAAGGCCGACACGATCGGTCGGTGGTGCCGGGACGGCAAGCTGCCGGCGGTGCGCGTCGGTCGGGCCTGGCGCATCAACGCGGCCGCGGTGCGCGCCATGTCAGACCCGGATAAAGAGATCGCGGCCGAGTCGGCGCGTGTGTTGAAGGCGGTTCGATAGCTGTCGCTCTGGGGAGAGCAAATGGGCGCTGTCAGATTGCACGGCAAATGGCTCTACATCCGGTATCGGCTGGCCGCTGGCGGCTGGTCGAAGTGGACGCGGACCAAGTACCGCAAGGGCCAAGAACACCTCGCCCGTCGGATGATCGCCGACATCGAAGCGCGGGCCGCGGACGGAGCGCCGGCGCTTGGCGGCACCGTCGGCGACTGGATCGACGCCGGGATCGCCAAGCTGTTGGAAAAAGAGAAGCGCGGCCGCGCCTGGAATGTCGGAACCACGAAGTGGCTGCTCGGGCTGTTCAAGCGGCTGCGCGCCATCCCGGTCAACGACATCGTAGCCGACGACGTGGCAAACGTGGTTGACGGGATCGCCGAGACGCACGCACCGCGCACCGCGGTCGCCGCGTTCCTGCAATTGCGCAAGATCCTGCGCGAGCCGGTGCGCCTCGGGCTGCTCGACCGCAACCCGTGCGACGGCGTCGACCGCGACCGCCTGCCGGTCAAGCGCGATGCCGACCCCGACAAGCGGCGCGGCGCGGTCTACACGCGCGAGGAGATCGCCCTGCTGCTGTCGCCTGGCGTGCTGCCAGAGCGCCTGCGCGTGACCGCGGCTTTCCTGGCGTGCACCGGGCCACGGTTCGGCGAGCTGGCCGCGCTGCGGTTCGAGGACATCGCCGACGACCAGCCCCTGCCCCGCGTGATCTACGGCCGCAGCTTCTACCGCGGGTCTGGCACCTTCAAGGCCACCAAGACGGGCGCCGTCAAGTGGGTGCCGATGCTGCCCGAGCTCGCCGAGATTTTCGACGGCTGGCGGGCGCAGTGGGCCAAGCACTACGGCCGCGTGCCGACGCCGGCCGATCTGGTCGTGCCAGGCGCCATGGGTGGGCCGCAGCGCGAGCCGTACACGCTCGAGCTTTGGACGGCCGAGCTCAAGCGGCTTGGGTTGCGCCACCGGAC
>JBAZRQ010000199.1:0-5034 GCA_041662925.1 Nocardioides sp.
CATGGCCGACAACGGAGCCGCCGGGGTCGCGGCGGTGGCCGACGACTACCGCGGCTTCGACGTGATCCTGATGGACTGCCAGATGCCGGTCATGGACGGCTACGACGCCACCCGGGCCATCCGGGCGATGCAGCGCGGCGGCGCCCGCACCCCGATCATCGCGATGACCGCCGCCGCCGTGGCCGAGGAGCGCGAGCGGTGCCTGGACGCGGGCATGGACGACTTCCTGGCCAAGCCTGTCGAGGTCTCGCTCCTGGGAGCGACGCTCGAGCGCTGGGTCCCGAAGCCCGCGAAGCCGCCTGCCCAGACCCCCACCCCAGCCCCCGCCCCCGAGGAGCACGAGTCACCGGCCGTCGTCCGGCTGCGCGAGCTGATCGAGCGCGACGGCATCGACCCGTCCCTGGTGGTCCGGATCATCGAGCGCTTCGAGAGCGGCGCGCTCACCGTCTTCGCGACCCTGGAGCATTCGGTGCACGGCGGCGACGCGGGTGACGTGGCCGCGCAGGCCCACTCCCTGAAGGGCAGCGCCGCCAACCTCGGCCTGACCGGTCTCGCCGCCGTGTGCGAGCGGATCGAGAGCGAGGCGCGTGCCGGACGGCTCCCCGTCGACGCGACCCTCACCACCCTGGATGCCGAGATCCGGGCCGCGGGTGCGGAGCTCGACGACTTCGCTCGGACCCGGCTCAACGGCTGACCGGACCGGGCATATGGTCGATTCATGGAGCCCATGGAGCAGCGCACACTAGGACGCACCGGTCGACCGGTGTCGGTCGTCGGACTCGGCACCTGGCAGCTCGGCGCCGACTGGGGCGAGGTGTCGGAGAGCGACGCCCGCGACGTGCTGGAGACGGCCGCGGAGGAGGGCGTCACCTTCTACGACACCGCCGACGTCTACGGCGACGGCCGCAGCGAGCAGATCGTCGGCCGGTTCCTCGCGGCCCACCCCTACGCGGGGTTCGTCGTCGCGACCAAGATGGGGCGCCGCGCCGAGCAGGTGCCCGAGAGCTACGTCCCCGAGGCCTTCCGCGGCTGGATCGACCGCTCGCGCCTCAACCTGGGCGTCGAGCGGCTCGACCTGGTGCAGCTGCACTGCCCGCCGTCCGCAGTGATCGACGACGACCGCACCTACGACGCGCTCGACGCGCTGGTCGACGACGGCTCCCTGGCGGCGTACGGCGTGAGCGTCGAGACCGTCGACCAGGCCCTGAGCGCGATCGCGCGGCCCCACGTGGCGTCGGTGCAGATCATCCTCAACGCGTTCCGGCTCAAGCCCCTCGACGCGGTGCTGCCCGCGGCGGCGGCGGCCGGGGTCGGCATCATCGCGCGGGTGCCGCTGGCCTCGGGCCTGCTCTCCGGCAAGTACGACGCCACCACGACCTTCGCGCCCGACGACCACCGCACCTACAACCGCGACGGCAGCGCCTTCGACGTGGGGGAGACTTTCTCCGGTGTCGACTTCGAGACCGGCGTGCTCGCCGCGCAGGAGTTCGCGGCGCTGGTGCCCGACGGGCTCACGCCGTCCCAGGCCGCGATCGCCTGGGTCTGGCAGCAGCCGGGCGTGACGACCGTGATCCCCGGTGCCCGCAGCGTCGCCCAGGCGCGCTCCAACACGGCGGCCGGGCGGGCAGCGCCGCTCGGTGACGAGCTGTTCGACGGGGTCCGACGGATCTACGACGAGCGGTTCCGCGAGTCCGTCCACGGCCGCTGGTAGACCAGTCGACCTCAGTCGATCCAGTGGCGGGGTGAGCGGCCCTCGGCGAGCAGCTTGTCGACCAGCTGCACCAGCCCACGCAGGCTGAAGGGCTTGGTGACGTAGTCGTTGGCGCCTGCCTGCAGCCCGCGCTCCCGGTCGTTGGGGTGCGCCAGCGCGGTCAGCAGGACGATCGGCAGCTGGGGCCGGCGGTCGCCGCCCCGGATCGCGCGGATCACCTCGAGCCCGGACTTGTCGGGCATCGACACGTCGAGCACCGCGATATCGATGTCGCGCTCGGCGTAGACGTCGAGTGCCTGCGCGCCGTTGAACGTGCTCACCACCTCGTGGCCGGCGCGGCCCAGGTGCAGCTCCAACAGGTAGCAGATGTCGGGATCGTCGTCGGCGATCAGCACCGTGGCCATGGCGGGAGCATGGCACATCGGGGGGCGACCGTTCAGGGGGATGCGGAAGGCACCGCGAGCACTGTCTCGTCGGCGCGCCCGCGCAGCGTCGTGGTGCCGTGCCTGCCCCAGAGGCCGGCTTCCTGGGGACCGGCGGCCTCGACGCTGTCCCACGCGGCGAGCAGCCGGCCGTCGACCTCCTTGGCGAGGTCGGTCAGCCGGGCCGCACAGTTCACGGCGTCACCGACCACGGTGTACTCGAAGCGCTCCAGGTGACCGACGTAGCCGGCGACCACCACACCGGTGGCCACACCGATGCCGGCACTGATCTCGGGCACCTCGTCGGCCAGCCGCGCCGCCATGGACCGGGCCGCCGAGAGTGCGGCGCGCGCGTGGTCGGGCTGGGCGACCGGGGCGCCGAAGACGGCGAGGACGGCGTCGCCCATGAACTTGTTGACCAGCCCCCGGTGCCGGTCGACCTCGTCGACGACCACCTCGAAGAAGCGGTTGAGCACGGCGACCACCTCGGCCGGCGAGTGCTCGGTGGCGTACGACGTCGAGCCCACGAGGTCGACGAAGATCACCGACACCACGCGGGTCTCGCCGCCCAGCTCGATGTCGCCCACCGCGGCGGCGCGCGCGACCTCGCGGCCGACGTGACGCCCGAAGACGTCGCGGATGTGCTCGCGCTCGCGCAGCCCGTGGACCATCTGGTTGAAGCCGGACTGGAGCAGCCCGAGCTCGGTGCCGTCGTAGACGGGGACCTCGCGGTCGAAGTCGCCGCGCTCGACGTCGAGCAGCGCGTCGCGGACGGAGAGGATCGGCGCGACCACGGAGCGCGCGTTGAGCACGGTCATGAACAGCCCGAAGCCCAGCACCACCCCGGCGACGACCAGGCAGATCACGGCCAGCCGGGTCCGGGTCGTGCTGTCGTCGGTGAGGGTCACGATGGCGGCCACGGTCAGGCCCACCACCGGCGCCCCGGTGCCGAGGCACCAGAAGATGACCATCCGGGCACCGACCCCGGCCCCGCGGGGCCGCCGGATGAGGGACTCGCCCGCGAGCGCACGCGCCGAGAGCGGCCGGAGCGTGAACTCCGTGAGCAGGTAGGCCACCCCGCACGCGATCAGCCCGGCGATCCCGACGGTGAGTCCCGTGCTGAGGGCCCGCGCGGGCTGCAGCACCACCGCGAGCAGCGTGAACAGCACCGTGGCGGTCAGCCACATCAGCGCCTGGAGCTGGGTGAGCCGCAGCGGCACCCGGAGCGACTTGCGCCGGTCGTCGTCGTCCGGGGTCGTGTCGGCGGTCGCCCAGCGCAGCGCCCGCAGCGTGGTCGTCGTACCCACGGCGGTGCCGATGATCACCGCGAGCGTGACGTAGATGGGGATCGCGATCGCCAGTGCCACCACGGTCCGGGCGTTGGGTGCCGGCGCCGGGACGACGAAGTAGGAGATCACGACCACCAGCGCGGCACCGACCAGGTTGGTCGTCACCAGCAGGCCCGTCAGCAGCACCTGCACCCGGATCCGCAGGGCCAGCGCCGACTGGTCGGCGGCGCCGAGGAGCCGGGAGCCGAACGGGTTGCGGCGCCGGGACATGGTGCGGACCCTAGCGCCGGGTCGGTCCCGGATGTCGCATACTGACCGTCGAGGTCCGGGACCGTGCCCGGCCGTTGTCGACATCATCGTGGGGAGCAAGGCGTGACCGAGGCGAGCGCACCGGGGGTCGAAACCCCGAAGCGGACCCGCCTCAACTACCGACCCGACATCGACGGGATCCGCGGCATCGCGGCGATCGGGGTGATGGGCTTCCACGCGAAGGTGCCCGGCCTCGAGGGCGGGTTCATCGGCCTCGACCTGTTCTTCGTGCTGTCGGGCTACGTCATCACCAACCTGCTGCTCAACGAGTACGACAAGACCGGGAGCATCAAGTGGGGCGCGTTCTACGCGCGCCGGGCCCGGCGGCTGATCCCGGCGAAGGCCACGATGCTGCTCGGCGTCCTGGTGCTGAGCTACTTCCTGCTCACGCCGCTCGGCGCCCAGCAGGAGACGGCCAGGTCGGCGGCGTCGGCCGCGGGCTTCGTCTCCAACGTCTTCTTCTGGCAGAACGCCGACGTCAGCTACTTCGGGCACCAGCCCGGCACCGGCGTGCTGCTGCACACCTGGTCGCTGTCGGTGGAGGAGCAGTTCTACCTGATGCTGCCCCTGGTGCTGATCGCCGCGCTGCTGGTCGCCCGGCTGCTGCGCTTCGACGTACGCCGGATCCTGCTGGTCGGCTGCCTGGCCCTGACCGCGGGCTCGATCTACCTCGCGGTGACGCTGGCCGACAGCAGCCCCCAGGCGGCCTACTACCTGCCGTTCTCCCGCGCCTACGAGTTCCTGCTGGGCGTCGCGCTGTCCCTGGTGGCCGCGAGGATGGTGCTGCCCCATGCCCTGCGCGAGGCGCTGGGCATGGCGGGGCTGGCCCTGGTGGCCTACTGCATGATCTGGACGCTGCCCACCGAGGGCTACCCCGACCTCGCCGCCCTGGTGCCCTGCGCCGCGGCCGTGCTGATGGTCTGGGCGGGCTGCGGCCCGGACACGGTGGCCACCCGGTTCCTGAAGTTCCCGCTGTTCGTGTGGCTGGGCCTGCTGTCCTACGGCTGGTACCTCTGGCACTGGCCGCTGCTGGTCCTCGGCGAGTCGGTCAACCTGGCCCCGCCGCCGCTGGCGGTCCGGGTCGGGCTGGTGATGCTCGGCCTCCTGGTCGCCTGGCTGAGCTACCGCTACATCGAGGGCATCTTCTACTCCCGCGGCGGAGCCAAGTCCACGGTCAACCTCAAGCCCCGCACCGCCATCCTCAGCGGCGTCACCGCGATGGCGCTCGTCGCGTCCCTGGCCGGCGGTGCCTACGCCGTCGCCAGCCACCGGGCCGACTCGCCCGAGTGGGCTGAGGTGCAGG
>JBAZRQ010000200.1:0-5031 GCA_041662925.1 Nocardioides sp.
TCGTGGCCGCACGCGGCCGGCTGTCGGTCAACGCGTTGGCCGAGGAGTACGCCGTCACCACGGAGACCGTGCGTCGTGACCTGACCGCCCTCGAGCGGCTGGGCCTGGTGCATCGCGTCCACGGCGGAGCGGTTCCGGCCGGTGCCCTGGCCGCCATCGAGTCCGGCCTCGGCGAGCGCGACGCCGCCAACACCGAGAGCAAGGACCGGATCGCCCGCGCCGCGGTCGCCCTGCTCCCCGCCTCCGGAGGCATCGTGCTCTTCGATGCCGGCAGTACGACGATCCGGGTGCTGAGCCATCTGCCCCGCGACCACCGGCTCACCGTCGTGACCCACGCCGTGCCGATCGCGGCCCGGCTGGTCTCCTACCCCCAGGTCGAGCTGCACCTGCTGCCCGGGCGGGTCCGCTCCACGACGCAGGCCGCGGTCGGGGCCGACACCGTCGCCGCCCTGGACGACCTGCGCGCCGACCTCGTCTTCCTCGGCACCAACGGGCTCTCGGTCGAGCACGGCCTGACCACCCCCGACCGCGACGAGGCCGCCACCAAGCGGGCCCTCGTCCGCGCCGCGCGCCGGGTCGTCGTACTGGCCGACTCGAGCAAGCTCGGCCGCGAGCTCGCCGTACGCTTCGCCACCCTCGACGACATCGACACGCTGGTCACCGACGCCGGCATCCCCGACGACATCCGCCAGGCGCTCGAGCGCGCCGACGTCGAGGTGGTGATCGCGTGATCGTCACCCTGACGCCCAACCCCAGCATCGACCGCACGGTCACGCTGGCCGGACGGCTGCGCCGCGGTGCGGTGCAGCGGGCCGAGACCGTGACCTCGCAGGCCGGAGGCAAGGGGGTCAACATCTCGCGCGCCGCCATGAAGGCCGAGGTCCCGACCCTCGCGGTGCTCCCCGCCGACGCCGACGACCCGTTCGTGCTGGAGCTGCGGACCGCCGGCATCCCCAGTGAGGCCGTGCGCCCGGCCGGCGCGATGCGCGTCAACATCACCATCAGCGAGCCCGACGGCACGACCACCAAGCTCAACAGCCCCGGCCCCACGGTCACGACCGCCGACCTGGCCGTGCTCGCCGAGGCGGTCGTACGACGCGCCGCGACCGCCGACTGGGTGGTGCTGGCCGGCTCGCTGCCGCCGGGCGCCCCCGATGAGTGGTACGCCGACCTCGTCGCCACCCTGCGGCGAGGCAAGGCCCGCGTGGCGGTCGACACGAGCGACGCACCGCTCCGGTCGCTCGTGGAGCGGCTCGCCCACGGCGCTCCACACCTGATGAAGCCCAACGGAGAGGAGCTCGCCTCGTTCACCGGTGACGACCCGGTCGCCATCGAGGCCGACCCGGCCGCTGCCGCCGCGGCCGCGACCTCGCTGGTCACGGCCGGTGTCGACGAGGTGCTCGTGACCCTCGGGCCCCACGGCGCGGTGCTCGTCAACGCCGTGGGCGCCTGGCACGCCACTCCCCCGCCGACCACGGTGGTCAGCACCGTGGGCGCCGGTGACTCCAGCCTCTTCGGCTACCTCCTCGGGGACCTGCAGCACCTGGCCCCCGACCAACGACTCGCCCTCGCCGTGGCCTACGGCAGCGCGGCAGCCGGGTTGCCCGGCACAACCATCCCCCGCCCCTCCCAGGTCCACGCGAGCCTCGTGCAGGTTCGCGAGGTCCTTCTAGCCCACCGAGGTTGATCATGAACGCCCTCATCACCACCGACCTGGTCCGCCTCGACGCGGACCTCGGCTCCGACAAGACCGCCGTGATCCGAGCCCTGGCCGACGTCGTCGCCCGGGCCGACCGCGCCGTCGACGTCGACGCGATCGTCGCCGACGCCCTGGCCCGCGAGGAGCAGTCCGCCACCGGGCTCAAGGGCGGCATCGCGATCCCGCACTGCCGCACTGCGGGCGTCGACACCCCCACGCTGGTGTTCGCGCGGCTCTCCCCCAAGGTCGACTTCGGGGCCAAGGACGGGCCGGCCGACCTGGTCTTCCTGATCACGGCACCGGCCGGCGGGGACAACGCCCACCTGCAGATCCTCACCAAGCTCGCCCGAGCCCTGGTGAAGCCGGCGTTCACCGACGGCCTGCGCGAGGCCGCGACGGCCGAAGAGGTAGTCGCCCTGGTCGCCGAGGTCGCCGACGCTCCGGCCGCACCGAAGGCCGCAGCCGCCCCGGCTCCCGTGCCCGCCACCGGTGCCTCTGCCCCTGCGCCCGACGTACGGCGTGCGCTGGTCGCGGTCACCGCCTGCCCGACCGGTATCGCCCACACCTACATGGCCGCCGAGGCGCTCGAGGCCGCGGCCGAGCGCGCCGGCGTCGACATCGAGGTCGAGACCCAGGGCTCCGCGGGCTCCCACCCGCTCGCCCCCGCCACCATCGCGGCGGCCGACGCCGTGATCTTCGCCGTCGACGTCGGCGTCCGTGACCGCGGCCGGTTCGCCGGCAAGCCGGTCGTCTCCTCGGGCGTGAAGCGCCCGATCGACGAGGGCGACAAGATGATCGCCGAGGCCCTGCGCTACGCCGACGACCCCAACGCCCCGCGCGTCGAGGGTGCCCTCACGACGGGCGAGGGCGGCGGTGGCGCCAACGAGAGCTGGGGCGGGCGCACCCGCCGGGTCCTGATGACCGGCGTCTCCTACATGATCCCGTTCGTCGCCGCGGGCGGTCTCCTGATCGCTCTGTCGTTCCTGCTCGGCGGCTACGAGATCGTCGGGCCCTACGGCGACATCGCGGTCAACAACACGATCTTCGACCTGCCCGACCCTGAGGCGCTCGGCCTCGAGCATGCCCTGTTCGGCTCGGGTTTGATGGCCTACATCGGCGCACTGTTCTTCATCATCGGCAAGACCGCGTTCGCGCTGTTCATCCCGGCGTTCGCCGGCTACATCGCCTACGCGATCGCCGACCGCCCCGGCATCGCACCGGGCTTCGTGATGGGCGGCCTGGCGGCCAACCTCTTCGGCGTCGCCTCCTCCGACGGCGTCGACTTCGCCGCGACCGGCTTCCTCGGCGCCATCGCCGGCGGTGTCCTGGCCGGTGTGATCGCCCACTGGATCGCGAGCTGGAAGGTTCCGACCTGGGCCCGCGGCCTGATGCCCGTACTGCTCATCCCGCTCCTGACGTCGATCATCGCCGGGCTCCTGATGATCGTGGTCCTCGGCAAGCCGATCAACTGGCTGATGACCCAGCTCACCGACGGGCTCAACTCCATGACCGGCAGCAGCGCGATCATCCTCGGCGTGATCCTCGGCCTGATGATGGCCTTCGACATGGGTGGCCCGCTCAACAAGGTCGCCTACAGCTTCGCCGCAGTCGGCGTGGGCGGTGCCTCCCTGGCCTCCGACGCCCCTGAGCTCAAGATCATGGCCGCGGTCATGCTGGCCGGCATGGTCCCGCCGATCGCGCTGGCCCTGGCCACTGTGGTTCGGCCCGGTCTGTTCAACGTGCCCGAGCGCGAGAACGGCAAGGCCGGCTGGGCGCTGGGCGCCTCGTTCATCACCGAGGGCGCGATCCCGTTCGCGGCCGCCGACCCGCTCCGGGTCATCCCCGCCATCATGCTCGGCAGTGCGGTCACCGGCGGTCTGTCCCAGGCGTTCGACGTCGGCGTCCGGGCACCGCACGGCGGCATCTTCGTGCTGTTCGCGGTCGACGGCAAGCTCGGCTTCCTGGTCGCGCTCCTCGCCGGCGTCCTGGTCGGAGCCGCTGCGGTCATCGCCCTGAAGTCCATCGGCACCCCGAAGACCGACCTCGCCACCGTCTGACCCACCCCACACACTGAAGGAGAACCATGCCCACGAAGTCCGTCAAGGTCGGCTCCGCCGTCGGCCTGCACGCCCGTCCCGCCGCGATCATCTCCGAGGCGGCCGGGGAGCTCGGCTCCGAGGTCATGATCGGCATCCCCGGCGACGAGCCGGTCGACGCCAGCTCCGCGCTGATGCTGATGACCCTGGGCGCGGGCAACGGTGACACCGTGGAGGTCTCCGGCGACAACGAGGCCGACGTCGACGCGATCGTGGCGCTGGTCGAGCAGGACCTGGACGCCTGAGCCGAGACGCGTCAGCGGTCCCCTCGTCGGTTCCGGTCTCCGGGTCGTGTGCCTGGAAGTGCGCTCGGGCGCACGCTGGGGCACACGACCCACCGCTCAGCGGGGCACACGACCCACCGCTCAGCCCTCGACCACGGGCCGTCGGTCACGCAGCGCGAGATAGACCGCGCGTACGCCGACGGCCCGCTCCATCTCGCGCATCACGCTGCCGAAGAACTGCTCGCGGTAGGTCTCGTCGGTGACCGTCGAGACCGTGAGGTAGAGGCTCGAGAACGCTGCGAGGAACACCGACACCCTGACCAGCTCGGCCGAGACGTTGTCGAGGTGGGGGATGCTGTCGGGCGGTCCACCGGTCCAGGTCTCCACGATGCGTGGGTCCATGATCAGGGACCCGAAGAGCATGAAGAACCCGAAGACACCGACGGCCAGCAGCAGCACCTGCGTGGCCTGGATGACGACCAGCACCAGGATCAGGTTCCAGCGCTCGTAGCCGCCGACCTCGGCGTACGACGCCGGGTCGGCGTCGGGGTCGGCGACCAGCTCGCGGGCGGCCTGCTCCAGCGGGGTCCCGGCGGTCGACTGCAGCAACAGCGCCTCGTCGACGTGGTCGTCGGTGCGGTCCACCTCCTCGGGCAGCCGCACCAGCAGGAACGCCCCGGCCAGGGTGCCGAACAGCAGTGCCACGAGCCAGAGCTCGCCGGTGTCGAGCCAGGACGCCACCTCCCAGACCTCGGCGTTGATGAAGAGGAAGGTCACGAAGACCAGGAGCAGCGGCAGCGCCCTGGTCATCATCGGCAGCAGGGTGCGCAGGCTGCCGAACGTGCGGGCCAGCGCCCAGGACACGATCGAGCCCGCCTCCAGGGCGGTGAGCGCGTACCACGCGGCCACCACCCCGAACAGCGTCCACAAGGTGGCCGGCAGAAAGCTCTCCCCGTCGACGAGCAGCGAGAGGGACACGGCCACCGCGGCGGCGCCGAGCGCCGTCACCGCC
>JBAZRQ010000201.1:0-5027 GCA_041662925.1 Nocardioides sp.
ATGGTCGTCAGGGACCTTCGAGTTGTGTGCCTGTCAGTGCGTTAGATGTAGTTCCCCGTGACGTTGTGAACGCGGTCGGCGGGGACCTGGCCTCCGATGCCGGTGTGGGGTCTGTGGTGATTGTAGGAGTGCAGCCAGTCGGCGTAGGTCGCTGCTCGGGCCTCGTTTGAGAGGTAGACCTCGGCGTGGGCCCACTCAGCGACCAGGGTGCGGTTGAAGCGCTCGACCTTTCCGTTGGTCTGCGGACGGTAGGGCCGTGTCCGGCGGTGTTTGACGCCCTGTCCCAACGCTGCCGCGAAGGCGTGTGAGCGGTAGCAGGAGCCGTTGTCGGTCATCACGGCTTGGACGGCGATCCCGGCGTCGGTGAAGAAGGCGTTTGCGCGCAACCAGAACGCGGCGGCTGTCTCCTTGCGCTCATCGAGGAGCTGTTCGGAGTAGACCAGCCGGGAGTGATCATCGACGGCGTGGTGCAGGAACACGTAGCCGCGTGCGGGTGAGCCACCAGAGCGGGCCGCACGACTTCGGCCTGCGAGCGAGCGCCTGTGCTGGGCCGAGTCGCGTCCGAACATGCGCCAGCCGCCGCCATCAGGGATTCGGCCGAGCTTCTTGATGTCCACGTGCACGAGCTCGCCCGGTGTGGCGGCTTCATAGCGGTGCGGCTTGGGTTTGCGCACCGGCAGACCGGTGGCCTGATCGAGGTGGGCAAGCAAGGGCATCCGATACCGCTGCAGCACCCTGCCGACCGTCGAGCGGGGCACGCCCAGGTGGTAGCTGATCCGATGGGGGCCCCAACGTCGGCAGTAGCGCAGTTTCACGATCCGGCGCTCGAGCCGGGTCGGGGTCTTGGCTGGGCATGAGTGGGGTCGCGAGGAGCGGTCAGTCATCGGCTGGCCAGCGCGCAACCTAGCCGCCCACTTCGACGCGGTGGCCGGCGAACACTGGAATCGTTCCGCGGCCCGGCGGACCGGCCAGCCGTGCACGACGATCAGCTCGGCCAGTCGTCGGCGACCGACTGGAGTCAGAGGGGCATTAGCGTGAGTCATGAGGACCTCCAGTTAGAGGGTTGGTGTGGTACCCCCTCCGTACTGGAGGTCCTCCTCATTCGTCTACGCCTACGTGTTCACAACCTGCTGGGGAACTACACCTAGCGTCCGACGACCAAGGCGGTGGCGATGGCGGCGATGCCCTCGCCGCGGCCGGTGAGCCCGAGTCCGTCGGTGGTGGTGGCCGACACAGAGACGGGGGCGCCTAACGCTGCGCCCAGGGCGGCCTCGGCCTCCGCGCGGCGGGGCCCCACCTTGGGCCGGTTGCCGATCACCTGGACCGCAACGTTGCCGATCTCGAAGCCCGCCGCGCGCACCCGCCGGGCGGTCTCGGTCAGCAGCGCCGCGCCGGAGGCGCCGGCCCAGGCCGGGTCCGACGTACCGAAGTTGGAGCCGAGGTCGCCGAGGCCGGCCGCGGACAGCAGGGCGTCGCACGCGGCGTGCGCGGCGACGTCGGCGTCGGAGTGGCCCTCGAGCCCCTCCGGCTCGTCGGGCCAGGCGAGGCCCGCGAGGTGGAGCGGGACGCCGGGGACGAGGCGGTGGACGTCGGTGCCGATGCCGATCCGGGTGTGTTGCACCCGATGATGATGCCTGAGCGACAATCGACGGTGTGAGGACGACGCGCGGGGCCTGGGCCCTCGCCGGGCTGCTGGCCGGTGGGGCGGGTCTCGCGACGAGCTACGTCACCGCCCACCTGCTGTCGATCCGGCAGTCGCCCGTGGTCGCGGTCGCCGAGGACATCATCCGGCTGACCCCCGGGTCCCTGGCGGAGAAGGCGATCGACGTCCTCGACCACTGGGACAAGCCGGTCCTGATCGCCGGGATCCTGGTGGTCCTGATGCTGGGCTTCGCGCTGGTCGGGGTCCTCGCCCGGCGCACCTGGTGGGCGCCGACGCTGCTCTTCCTCGCGCTGGCACTGGTCGGGGGCCTGGCCGTGCTGCTGCCGAAGGGCAGCGGCAACGCCAGCGACGCCCTGCCGGTCGCCGTCGGGTTCGTGACCATGCTGATCGCCCTGTCGGTGCTGGTCGCGCCGCTGCGCAAGGCGGAGGCGCAGGCGGAGGCGGGGCCGGACGACGCGACGTACGGCGGCGACGACGCCACGCGGCGCGGGTTCCTGATCGGTGCCGGCGTCACGGCCGGCACGATCGGCGTGCTCACGGTGGCCGGCCGGCTGGTGGGTGCGGGCCGTCGTGAGGTCGAGCGGCTGCGCAGCCTGCTGCGGCTCACCGGGGTCACCCAGCCGGAGCTGCCGCCGGGTGCACTGGTGGGGGTCGACGACGTCACGCCCTGGATCACGCCGGCCGACGACTTCTACCGGATCGACACCACGATCGCGACGCCGGTGATCGACCCCAACGAGTGGTCGGTGCGGATCCACGGCCTGGTCGACCGGGAGCTGGTGCTCAGCTTCGAGGAGCTCAACGCGCTCGCGAAGACCGAGGCCTGGGTGACCCTCAACTGCGTCTCCAACCCGGTCGGCGGAAACCTGATCGGCAACGCGTGGTGGAGCGGCGTGCGCGTGGCGACGCTGCTGGAGCAGGCCGGCGTGCAGGCAGGGGCCGACGCCGTGCTGCAGACGTCCGACGACGGGTGGACGTGCGTCACCCCGCTCGAGGTGCTCACCGACGACCGCGACGCGATGCTCGCCGTCGCGATGAACGGCGAGCCGCTGCCGATCGAGCACGGCTTCCCGGTGCGCACCCTGGTGCCGGGTCTCTACGGTTACGTGTCGGCCACCAAGTGGGTGGTCGACCTCGAGGTCACCCGGTTCTCCGACGCCCAGGGCTACTGGACGCCCAAGGGCTGGGGCGAGAGGGGACCGGTGAAGATGTCGTCACGCGTCGACGTGCCCGGGTCGGGCGACTCCGTCGACGCCGGGGAGGTCGTGTTCGCCGGCGTCGCCTGGTCGCAGCACACCGGCATCGCCGGGGTCGAGGTCGCGATCGACGGAGGCGCCTGGCAGGAGGGCGTGGTCGCTGAGCCGGGCACCGACGACACCTGGGTCCAGTGGCGTGCCGTGGTCGACGTCGAGCCCGGCGACCACGTCGTCCGGGTGCGGGCCACCGACAAGGACGGCCTCGTGCAGACCGGGGTCGAGCGGGACGTGCTCCCCGACGGCGCGACCGGCTGGCACGGCATCGACTTCTCGGCCACCTCGTGAGTGGCTCCGTGAATGACTTCTCCGGCCGCTCCGGTGGCGCCCTGGTGGTCGGCGGCAGCGGCGGGCTGGGGCTGGCGATCGCCGCGATGCTCACCGAGCGTGGCGCGACCGTCGCGGTCACCTACCGCACCAGGCGGCCCGACGGCGCGACGGCCCAGCGGCCGGCGTACCAGCTGGACCTGGGGGACCAGGCCGCGGGCGCCGGGGTGATCGAGCAGGCCGTGGCCGACCTCGGGGGCCTGCACACGTTGGTCTACGCGGCCGGGCCGCACGTGCCGATGGTCCACCTCTCCGCGGTCGAGCCTGCGGCGATGGCCGCCCAGCTGGCCACTGACGCGGCGGGCTTCTTCTCCGTCGTCCAGCCGGCCCTGCCGCACCTGCGGGCCTCCTCCGGGTCGGTGGTCGCGGTGACCACAGCGGCCACCAGCCGCTTCCCGGTGCGCGACGGGCTCTCGTCCGCGCCCAAGGCCGCCGTCGAGGCGCTTGCCCGCGCCTTGGCCGCCGAGGAGGGACGCTTCGGCGTCCGGGTCAACTGCGTCGGTCCCGGCATGCTCACCGACGGGATGGCCAAACGGTTGATCTCCTCCGGCGAGCTCAGTGACGAGGCACTGGCCATCACCCGCCGCAACATCCCGCTGCGTCGCTTCGGCACCGCGGCCGACATCGCCGAAGCGGTCTGCTTCCTCGCCTCCGACCGCGCCGCGTTCATCAGCGGTCAGAAGCTCGACGTCGACGGCGGTTACGGCGTCTGAGCGGAAAGTGCGGAACGTTTTCGACCCGTTCCGGCCGGATCGACGTCGAAAACGTTCCGTACTTTCCGGAGCGGAGCGGTCACCAGTTGGTGTGGGCGGTGTCCGGGACGGGGTGGGCGGCGTCGGTGATGACGTAGACGGTGCCGCCGGTGGTGGGGAGCCAGGCGTTCTCGAGCTGGCCCCGGTCATAGGTACGGCGGACACCGGAGCGGTTGGCGGCGGCGGGGTCGTTGACCACGACGTCGCCGGACTCCGTGAAGCCGACGATCACCAGCAGGTGCCCGTTGGAGGAGGAGATCGGGGCGCCCGTGAGCTCGCCCCGCCCGAAGGCGATCGAGGCCACGAGCGGGATGCCGGCGGCGATGAACTGCTCCGCCTCCTTGAGCGAGCGCAGCCGGGTGACGAAGGCCGACCCGGCCAGGGGAGCGGCGTAGGCGGTGTTGAACGGCCAGTTGCCGGTGCCGTCGTACGACGAGTCGAAGGTCATCCGCGCGGCGTGGTCGACCCACGGGTTCACGTGGCCGGCCGGCACGTAGGAGTAGGCGGTCGGCTCCGGGAGCGCGTCGTAGTAGGCGAGCACCATCGACGTCGACGTCGGCGAGCACCACGCCTCGCCGCCGCCACCCCACTTCGGGTAGTGACCCTGGTGGATCATCTGCGAGTAGCGCGGCACGTCGAGGACGGTCCCGCGCGCGACGCCAGGGGCGGACGCCGTGACGTCGCCGGACGGGAGTCGGGAGGCCACCGCGCCGACGGAGTCGAGCGTGGGGGTGGCCTTGCCCGGCCGGCGCATCAGCGAGACCCGCAGCTGCCAGGACCCGAGGCCGGCCTCGGCGGTGCTGCGCCAGGTGTCGACCGAGACCTTCCCGAGGTCGTCCTCCTGGCCGGACACGGTCTGGCGACGGGTGAAGCGGTCGCCCGAGGTCCAGCGCCCGAGCACGTCGTACGACGAGGTCGTGCCGGCGGCGGTGCGGCCGCGGACCTCGATCTCCACCCAGCTGTCGCCCGGGGTGGTGGCCTCCCAGGACGCGACGAGCTCGGTGAGGCCGAACCGGGACTCGGTCCACGGCG
>JBAZRQ010000202.1:0-5027 GCA_041662925.1 Nocardioides sp.
CTCCACGACGTCCGGGCGCGTTCCGGGAGACTCTCCAGCCGTGGGTCCTCGCGGACCACCATCGCGGCGTGGATCCGGTCGAGGTGCCGGTCGCCGACGACCAGGACACCGGCGTCGGCGAGCCGGGCCCGGTTGGTCTCGAGGACCCGCTGCAGGTAGGTGGTGCCCGACTTCGGCGCACCGACGTGCAGGTAGAGACGCTGGGTCACTGCGGGGGGTCCTCTCCTGCCGGGCGGGTGCTCGACGGCCACTCGACGACCATTCTCCACCGCGCGGGTGCGCCACCCGAAACCGCGGCCCCCGCGGCCAGGAACCCCTCCCGGTGGGTGACGGTGCCTCCGGCGCGTACGGCGTCGCCCTCGAGCAGCCGCGGGTCGAGCGAGTGGCGCCGGCCGCCACCGTGAGCGGAGCGCCACTCGGCCGCGTCGGGTCGCGACAGTGCGTGGCCCTCGAGGAAGGCCGAACCGCCGCCGCGCATCGTCATCGACGCGAAGCGCCAGAAGTTCTCCAGGCCGTCGGCGTCCAGGGTCTCGAGCACCTCACGGACGTAGAGGCTGTGCGGGCGCTTGTCGCGGGCGACCAGCGCGGCCCGGGAGAGCACGTCGCGCAGGTCGTAGAGGTTGAGGTGCGAGAACGACGCGGGCAGGCGCCCCCGGCGGGCCAGCCGCTGGGGCCGACGCAGGGACGGGCGGGCGTAGTCGAGCCCGAGCACGGGCCAGCCCGCGCCCGCGAGGTGGAGCGCGTCGTGGCCGGAGCCGGACCCGATCTCGATCACCCGGGTGCCGGCGGGCAGCCTCCCGGCGACCCAGCGGGCGAAGTCGGACGGCCCGCTCGAGGTGTCCTTGAGTACGTCGGAGACGTGCTGCTCCCAGTCGCGGCGCTGGCGCATCAGTGAGGAGAACCAGCCGTCGAAGCGCTGCACGATCTCGGGGCCGGGCTCGTGCTTGAAGGACGGGTCGGGCACCCGCCAACCGGGCCCGTAGGAAACGGCCAGCATCGCGTCGGGGTCGGCCGGGGCCGGGAGCATCCGGCCCTCGAACTCGAGCTCGGTCAGGGGCAGGATCGCCGAGCGCGGCACCTGCCGGCGCACGGTCGCGGTCTCGTAGAGCAGGTCGCCGACGTAGAAGCAGGTGTAGACGTCGATGCTCGCCATGCCGCCGTCGGGCGAGGTCCAGACCACGGTGATGAACGAACCCGACTTGTTGAGCACGCTCATGCCGTGGCGGCGCAGCGCCCGGGCGATCCCGTAGAGCTCCACGACCATCTCGGCCGGCGTCGCCCGGTCGCTGAGGTAGGCCAGGTCGATGTCGGAGTCGTGGCCGATCACCTTGCCCTCACGGGCGGCGCCGAGCAGGGTGCCGAAGGCGATCCAGCCCTGCACACCGCACTCGGTCTCCATCACGTCGAGGATCCGGTCGGTGATGTCGACCATCTGCTCCACGACGCCGGCGTCGCGCCCGGAGAACGGACGCTGCAGCAGGCCCCACTTGTCGATCATCACCGGGATCCCGGCCTTGTCGACGAAGCGCACCCGCCCCTTGCCGTTACCGAAGGACACCAGCCCCTCGAACAGCTCCTCGTCCCCGGAGACCACGCGGACCTCGGAGGCGCCGTTGAGCCAGCGCTTCATCCGCTTGGGCCAGGGCACCAGCGTCTCGTCGCGGCCCCGGCGCGGCGTCGCGGTGTAGGACCAGACGTGGTGGTCGTCGAAGAAGACGTCACCGGTGCCGTCGTAGTCCGCGGGGAGGTGCACGCCCGCGTCGTCGACCCGCACGTCCGTCTCCGCCACGACAGGCGAGGCTACGGCACCGACACCGTGCTGGTGAGCACGGCATGGTCGGTGATCCGCCGTACCTCGGGGCCGGTGTCGAGGCGGAAACCCGAGAACGAGATGTCGGGGGTACCGAAGATCCAGTCGACGCGGTTGGGGCGCGGCGCCCGGCAGCTGCCCCCTGAGTGCGAGCCGCCGTTGGCGGCGATCAGGCCGGCATTGGCGCTGAAGTAGCAGAACGCCTCTTCGTGCTCGTTGAAGTCGCCGATCAGGAAGACCGGGATGCCGTCCTTGCGCAGCTCGCGGACCGCCTCGGCCTCGATCGCCATCGCCTTGTCGCGCTCGTCCTCGCGGCCCTGCGCGTCGCGCGGCGAGTTGTGCACGTTGAGGACGTAGATCTCGCGGCCGGTCTCGGCGTGCTGGAGGCGGACGACGGGCTGGGGCCGGGTCTTGCCCATGAACGGCACGGTGATCGAGCCCTTGAACGTCGGCGACCACACCGACGACTTCCACATCAGGGACTGCGGGACGCCCTGGCCGCCGAGCGCCGCACCGGGCCAGAACTCCCAGGCGCCGCCGAGCGCCCGGTCGAGCGCGCTGACCTGGTCGGCCTGGATCTCCTGGAGCCCGACCACGCTGGAGCCGTAGCTCGCGAGCAGCGGCGCCGCCCACTCGGTGCGGATCCGGCCGGGTGCGAACTCGGCCGCGGGGCCGCCCGGGGCGGAGTGCTGGCTGCCGAGGATGTTGAAGGTCGTGAGGACGAAGCTGTAGGGCAGGTCGCCGGCGAGGCCCTCGGCCGCGGCGGCGAGGGACTTGGCGCCCGACGGCACGGTCTGCAGGACCTGGCCGCGGTCCTTGAGGGCGTTGCTCGCGATCTCCTCGGGCGACATGGTCGCGAGCTCGGCGGCGCCGGTGCTGAGGGGGGCGGACGGGGTGGCCGCCTGGGGGGCCGGGGTCTCGTCGGAGCCGGAGCGCCCGATCAGGTTGGCCGCGACCACGACCAGCACGATCGCGACCACGCCACCGACGGTGGCGAGGACGCTGAGGCGCTCTTGGGAGAGACGGGGACCGTCGCTCATCGCACCTCCTCCGGGACCGGCTGGTCATTGCGGGAACCGTTGCCGACCTGGCCCAGCTCGTTGTTGCCCCAACACGCGATGACGCCGCCGTCGCTGGTCCCACACTCGTGGAACCAGCCCGCGTCGACCGACAACCAGGGCTGCTCGCTGCTGACGAGGACCGGCACCTTGCGGTGCACCTTCTCGCCGTCACCGAGCTGCGCGTAGCTGTTGCTGCCCCAGCACCACGCAGCGCCCGTGTTGTCGACGCCGCACGAGGTGGCGTCACCCACGGAGAGGGTAGTCCAGATCCGGTCACCACTCACGGGAACGGGCGCCCGGCGAAGCGCCAGGCTGTCGTCGCCGAGCTGACCGCGACGGTTGAGGCCCCAGCACCAGGCGGCGCCTTCGACGGTGACGCCGCAGGTGTGTGCCCAGCCTGCGCTCAGCTGGGTCCAAGCCTGCGGCCCCGGCACCCGGACCGGCCGGGGCTGCGGCGACACGTTGGCGTTGGCGAGCTGGCCGAAGGTGTTCTGCCCCCAGCACCACGCGGTGGCGTCCGTGCGGACCCCGCACGTGTAGTAACCGCCGGTGCTCACCGAGGCCCAGTCGCTGTCGGTGCCGACCCGGGTCGGCGCGCCGCGGTGCTCGAAGGTGCCGTCGCCCAGCTGGCCGCGCAGGTTGCTGCCCCAGCACCACAGGGTGAAGTTGCTGCGGGTCGCGCAGGTGTGGAACCAGCTCGTGCTCACCGACGTCCAGGCCGCCGACGTACCGACCTGGACCGGGGTCGACCGGGGCTTCCCCCGCCCGATCCCGAGCTGGCCGAAGTTGTCGAGGCCCCAGCACCACAGGGTGCCGTCGAGCCGGACACCGCAGGTCGTGGAGCCGCTCGTGCTGACCTCCGCCCACCCGGGGCTCCCGGCGACCTTCCGCGGCGTCGTCGCGGCCGTGGTCGTGCCGTCACCCAGCTGGCCGTAGCTGTTGCGTCCCCAGCACCACGCGCTCCCGTCGGCGCGGGTCTCGCAGGAGGTCTGGCCGCCGGCGCTGACACCTGCGGACTCGGAGGCCACGGTCAGCACGACGACGCCGCGGGCGCCGGTGGTGAACGGTGTGGTGCCGTGTACGACGTAGGTGATGTTCCAGGTGCCGTACGACGTCGGGGTGCCCGCGAGCAGCCCGTCGGGCGTGAGCGAGAAGCCGGGCGGCAGCTGCTGCGCGTCGGTCCACTCGACCCCGCCCGCCGCCTCGGGGAGCACGTCGACGGCCAGCTGCAGGGACAGCGGCTGGTCCACCTCGGCCGTGACCACCTGGATCTCCGGGCGCGGCACCGGGCGGAGCAGGGCCTGGCGCCAGATGCTCCGGGCCGCCGAGCGGACCAGCCCGGCGCCCGGCCCGGTGTGGTAGCTCCGGGCCAGCCGAAGCGCCTCCTTGACCGGGTTGTTGACCGGGTCGCAGACCAGGTCGCGCGCCGTGCACACGTTGACGACCGCGAACGTCGAGGTCGCGGGCGGCACGTCGGCGACCGCCCGCAGGACGGCGAAGACGCCGCTGCGCCCCGGCCCGGCGGCGGGGGCGCCGACGAGTGCCGCCACGCTGCGGGCCCGGCGGTCGGGGTCGGAGACCAGGGCGGCGCCGGCGATGCGGGGCAGCACGTCGGGGCGCCCGCGCAGCGCGCCGAGCAGGCGGTGCACCACGGAGGCGCCGTGGGCGTAGCCGGCGAGCAGCACCTGCTGGTCGGGGCAGTCGAGCGCCGCCTGGGAGAGCGCGGCCAGCGCCCGGTCGACGCCGGCGCCGACCGGTGTGCGCCACAGCCGAGCCCGTCGCGGGGTGACCGCGGCCTTCGCCTTGTCGGTGCGCGGACGGTCGCCGACCAGCGCGCGCGCCGGCTCGGTCGCCAGAGCGACGCCGACGTGCTGCACGGTGCGGCCCGACGCGGCCGCGTGCCGTCGTACGGCCCGGAGGAAGACGTCCACGGTGCGGCCGGGCTGCTGCGCGCTCCGGGGCCGCTCGCCGCCGCCGTCGACCGTCAGCAGCAGCGCGTCGTCGCAGCGGTCCACGGCCGCGGCCGTGGCCGCGCCGAGCACCGCCTGGTGGGGCGGGCGGGCGGGGCCGGGGTCCGATCCCTGGTGCAGGACCACGGCGACGACACCGACCGAGAGCGCCGCCGCGAGCGTGAGCGCCAGCAGTGGCGCGCCACG
>JBAZRQ010000203.1:0-5018 GCA_041662925.1 Nocardioides sp.
CGGTCCTCTCGTCTACGCTCGTGCTGTGACCGACCCCTCGTTCGAGCTCGGACCCGACCACATCGAGCTGCGCGACTGGCTGCACACGTTCGCCGCCGACGTCATCCGGCCCGCGGCGCACGAGTGGGACGAGCGCGAGGAGTTCCCCTGGCCGATCGTCGAGGAGGCGGCCAAGGCCGGCATCTACTCCCTCGACTTCTTCGCCACCCAGAGCTTCGACGAGACCGGCCTCGGGATCCCGGTCGCGATGGAGGAGCTCTTCTGGGGTGACGCCGGGATCGGCCTCGCGATCGTCGGTACGGCGCTCGCGGCCGCCGGCGTCCGGGCCAACGGCACCGACGAGCAGGTCGGCGAGTGGGTGCCGCAGATGTTCGGCGAGCCCGGCGACCTCAAGCTCGGGGCGTTCTGCTCCTCGGAGCCCGACGCCGGCAGCGACGTGGGCGCGATGCGCACCCGCGCCCGCTACGACGAGGCCACCGACGAGTGGGTCCTCACCGGCACCAAGACCTGGGCCACCAACGGTGGGCTCGCCGACATCCACGTCATCACGGCCGTGGTCGACCCGGACCTGCGCACCCGCGGCCAGGCCTCCTTCGTGGTCCCGCCCGGCACCAAGGGCCTGAGCCAGGGCCAGAAGTTCGCCAAGCACGGCATCCGCGCCTCCCACACGGCCGAGGTGGTGCTCGACGACGTGCGCGTGCCCGGTCGCTGCCTGCTCGGCGGCAAGGACAAGCTCGACGCCCGCCTCGCTCGCGCCCGCGAGGGGACGAGCTCGTCGGGAAACGCCTCCATGGCCACCTTCGAGCGCACCCGCCCCGCGGTCGGTGCCCAGGCGATCGGCATCGCGCGGGCGGCGTACGAGGTGGCGCTGGACTACGCCAAGACCCGTGAGCAGTTCGGCAAGCCGATCATCGAGAACCAGGCGATCGCCTTTGCGCTGGCCGACATGGTGACCTCGATCGAGGCGAGCCGGCTGCTGGTGTGGCGGGCGGCCTGGATGGCGCGCCAGGGCAAGAGGTTCGACAAGGCGGAGGGCTCGATGTCCAAGCTCTTCGCGGGCGAGACCGCGGTGCGGGTCACCGAGCGGGCGATGCAGATCCTCGGCGGCAACGGCTTCACCCGGGAGTACCCCGTCGAGCGGATGGCGCGCGACGCCAAGATCTACACGATCTTCGAGGGCACCTCGGAGATCCAGCGCCTGGTCATCGCGCGGACGGTCTCGGGCGCGCCGATCAGGTAGTCACGCGCCACCTCAGCAGGTGGCCGAGAAGGCCTTCTTGGTGAGGAGGCGCCCGTTCTTGGCCTGCCGGCCGGTCTCGAGCGTCCAGGACCGCACCCAGTCGACCGAGAACTGGCTCCCGTTGTGCTCGGTGGCGTCCTCCAGGCCGACCAGGCTCAACCGCGGGGTCAACGTCCTGCCGGAGAGTGCGCCCTTGCTCTTCACCGTGGCGAACGCCTTGCCGTCGAAGAACCAGGTGATGTGGTCCCGGGCCACCTCCACCGCGAAGTTGTGAAGGCCGCTGTACGCCGGAATCGACGTCTTGGTGTACCTCCACTCCGCCTTGGCCCGCGCCGACCGGACACCCACCGAGTAGGACCTCTCACCGAGGTGCATGTCGGCGACCCGGATGGCCTCGGGCGAGCACGACCCCGGGCCGGTGCCCTCGGGGACGAGCTCCACCCGCATCCGGAAGTCGCGACCGTCCTGCTCGCGTACGTTCTGCCAGATCCGGAACTCCCAGCGGCCGTACTTCTGGGCGTTGCCGGTCAGCGCGGCGGAGGTCGTGCCCCGGTCGCCCGGTCCCTTGTTGATGAGCTTGCTCTGGAAGGCGAGCGCGGCGTTGAAGATCACCACCCGTCCGCTGCCGCTGGACGACTCCAGCCACCGGCCCTTGAGCACCTCTCCGCGGGCGGGCGGCGACGAGAGCGACTGCCCGTACTCCCAGGCGAAGTCGTAGACCGGGCGGTACCAGCCGTACTGGCTGCTGGCGTCCGTGGCGCCGGTCGAGTCGGTCACCGGGGGTGTGGTCCGGCTGAGGGCCGGCCGTACCCACGGGCCACGTTGCGTCCAGGGGAACTCGGGGAAACCGGGGAAGAGGTTGAACTCCACGTAGGTGGGCCAGGACGAGGTCCACCCGATGCGGTTGCCGCCCGTGGAGACGTCCTCGGCGCGTGCCCGCAGGACCTGCTCACCGGACAGCGCCCCCGGGAGGGTGAAGCTCGCGAACCCGCCGGAGTCGGCCTCGGCCGTGCCGATGGTCTCCCACTGGCCGCCGTTCACGCGCTGTTGGAGGTTGATCACCCGGCCGGGGAAGGCGGGGGGCTCCAGGTTGCGCTCGGGGTAGAGGTCCGCGGCGGAGTCCACCTTCACCGTGAACGGCGCGAGGGGCAGGACGGTCACGAACTGGTTCGTCTGGTCCTGCCCGTTGACCGACAACGCCACGGCCTGCGGCTTCGCGTAGAAGAGGTACGGCTTGGTGACCATGCCGCCTCCCACCACGCGGTAGCTGATGTTGAACATGGCGGGGGCCGGGAACCGGAACTTGAACGCGCCGGAGGCGGTGGTGCGGGCGTAGCTCTTCTTGACGTCGGTCCATCGGTCGCCGGGGCGGTTCATGTGGAACTGGAGATGGATCACGCGCCGTCCGGGCCTGGGCAAGGCGCCCTTGAAGGTGACCGCCTGGCCGGCCACATGAACCGTCGGTGAGACGGTGAGCGTCCCCGTCGCCGACCGGAGCGAGGCGGACGACACGGCGGTGGCGCCTTGCGTCGGGAGCGCACCGGCGACGAGCGCGGACACCGTCATCGCGGAAGCCAGGGCCGCGGCCCGCAACTGCCCGAGAATGCTCACGTTTCGGACATTACTTGCTACGTGGGATCACAGATAGCCCTCACGAGAGTGCGCGGGTCTGCATCGGTCCTGTTACATACTGGGTCACGTGAGGGCTACCCGATGAGCCCCAGTCCCAGTCGCAGCCGGTTCGAGGGCCAGATCGCGGGCATCGGCAGCACCAGCGGCATCCGGGTCGTGGTGGGGCACTGGCTCGCCACGCCGCTGGGTGCCTTCTCGGACGCGATGGTCGAGCTCGCCGACGGGCACCGGCTGCTCATCGCCGAGCACGGCGAGGCCGCCCGGTTCATCTCCGCGACCTACAGGTTCGCAGAGATCCGGGTCGAGCCGTTCACGGTGCTCGTGGACGGCGACCACTGGCGGGTCCGGTCGACGTCGCTGGACCTCGACCTCACCCTCGGGCGCCGGACCTGGCTCGGCTGGGCGCTGCGGGCCGTGCCTCGCCCGCTCGCCGTCTCGCCGTGGTGGTGCTCGGTCACCGATGTGCTCGCGCGGCGCCTGCTGCGCGGGGTCCGTACCAAGGGGACCGCCGGCAACGAGCGCCGGGAGTGGTACGGCGCCACCGACAGCCGCCGGATCGTGGCGGTGACCGGCTCGTTCGAGGGTCGGGACCTGGGCCCGCTCGCGCCCGTCGACCCGGCGCCGGCCTTCGGCTTCTCGTCGACCCCGAAGCGGCCGTCGGTGACCACCGTCGTCACGACCGTGGAGCTCAGCCCGCAAGAGCCGGACGCACGACCTCGCTGAGCAGGCGCACGCTCTCCCACGAGGGCTCGACCGGGAGGCCGCCGCACATCGGGTGGCTCGTGACCAGCCGGATCTCCCGGCTGCGGCAGCGCTCGACGAGGTCGTCCGGCGTGAGCACGACGTAGACCCCCGCCTGGCGCATCTCCTCGACCGTGGAGGAGTCGTCCTGCACGTAGGACTGCTGCTCGCTGCCGCGCCACGCGGCGTAGCTGGTGGCGTCGGCGAGCAGGTGGTGGCCGTACTTCCCCCAGAAGAGGTCCGGGTCCTCGGCGCAGAAGACGTTGGCGGGGCCCTTCGGGGAGCGCAGGATGATGCCCGGCTCGCGGCCGTGCGCGCGGCACTCCTCCTCGTAGGTCGCCTGCACGGCCGGGTCGCCGTGCTGGGGCGCGAAGTGCAGCCCGAGCCGACCCGCGCGGCGGGCCGCGGCCGGCGAGCCGCCGCCGTAGAAGAGCATCGGGCGGGGCTGGGAGTACGGCGTGGGCGTGACGCGCACGCGCCGGCCGTCGTACTCGAAGGGCTCCCCGGTCCAGGCCTGCTGCAGCACCTGGATCACACGCTCGAGGTCGGCGCCGCGCGTCGACCAGGGCCGTCCGAAGTGGTCGTACTCCTCGCGCCGGTAGCCCAGGCCGATCGTGTAGCTCACCCGGCCGCCCGAGAGATGGTCGAGCACGGCGATCTCCTCGGCCAGCCGGACCGGGTCGTAGAAGTTGGCCAGCAGCGCCGAGATCGTGATCGGGACCCGCGAGGTGACCGCGGCGAACGCCGAGGCGACCGGGATCGGGCTGGGCAGGTAGCCGTCGTCGGAGGCGTGGTGCTCCGAGAGCATCAGCGCGTCCTCACCCTGCGCGTCGAGGTACGCCGCCTGCTCGACGGCCC
This sequence comes from Nocardioides sp., assembly GCA_041662925.1. Lineage (GTDB taxonomy): Bacteria > Actinomycetota > Actinomycetes > Propionibacteriales > Nocardioidaceae > Nocardioides. The sequence continues at coordinate 4,472 of JBAZRQ010000203.1, forward strand.
GCCCGAACAGCTCCTGGCGGGTGGCGGGATCGGCGCCGGGCGCGCGGAAGTCGAAGCGGGTGACGAAGTGGGCCATGGCGCCAGCCTCGCAGAGAACTGGAACAGGTTCTAGCAGAATCAGTCGGTGCGGACGGCGCGGTTGACCCAGGTGGAGGCGACCGACATCCCGACCTTCTCGTAGAGGCCGAGCGCGCCGGTGCGGGTGTCGGTGGCGAGCGTCGACCGCGTGGCCCCGTGTTCGCGGGCCGCGGCGAACGAGTCGGCGAGCAGCGCCTGGGCCAGGCCGAGGCCGCGCTGGTCGGCGCGGGTGGCGAGCTGGTCGACGTACCCCTCGGTCTTGCCGTCGCCCTGGAACAGCAGCACGATCGCGATGGCGACGACCTCGCCGGCCGGGTCGGTGGTCACGCGGACGTTCCAGGGCTGGAAGCCCGGGCGCTGGGGTACGCGGGCGCGCCAGTCCGCGAAGCTCTGCCGCTCGCGCTCGGACCACTCGAGGAACGCGTCCTCGGTGACCGTCCAGACCGCCTCGTGGTCTGCCTCGGTGGCC
>JBAZRQ010000204.1:0-5016 GCA_041662925.1 Nocardioides sp.
CGACCGCGCGCTCCTCGACGCCAACATGAGCCTCGACGACATCGACGCGATCGTCGTCGGCAAGGCCCCCGACCTGTTCGAGGGCGTGATGATGCCCGAGCTGTTCCTCGCCGAGTCCCTCGGCGCGGCCGGCAAGCCGCTGCTGCGCGTGCACACGGCGGGCTCGGTGGGCGGCTCGACTGCGATCGTCGCCGCCTCCCTCGTGCAGTCCGGTGTGCACAAGCGGGTGCTGACCGTGGCCTACGAGAAGCAGTCGGAGTCCAACGCGATGTGGGCGCTCTCGGTCCCGCTGCCGTTCAACATGCCCGTCCACGCCGGCGCGGGCGGCTACTTCGCGCCGCACGTGCGCTCCTACATCCGCCGCTCCGGTGCACCGACCCACGTCGGCGCGATCGTGGCCGCCAAGGACCGCAACAACGCGCTGAAGAACCCCTACGCCCACCTGCACAACGAGGGCACCACCGTCGAGTCGGTGCTCGCCTCGACCATGCTCTGGGACCCGATCCGCTACGACGAGACCTGCCCGTCCTCCGACGGCGCCTGCGCGCTCGTGATCGTCGACGAGGACACCGCGGCCGCCTCCCCCAACCCGGCCTGGATCCACGGTCAGGCCATGCGCTCAGAGGCCACGTCGGCCGCCGAGCGCGACCAGGTCAACCCGCAGGCCTCGCGCGACGCCGCGGCGTACCTCTGGAAGCAGGCGGGGATCACCAACCCCTTCGAGGAGATCGACGCCGCCGAGCTCTACGTGCCGTTCTCGTGGTTCGAGCCGATGTGGCTGGAGAGCCTCGGCTTCGCCGCCGAGGGTGATGGCTGGAAGCTCAGCGAGTCCGGCGAGACCGCGATGACCGGGCGGCTCCCCGTCAACTGCTCCGGCGGCGTGCTGTCGTCCAACCCGATCGGCGCCTCCGGGATGCTTCGCTTCGGCGAAGCTGCGCTCCAGGTGCGCGGGGCGGCCGGGGAGCACCAGATCGACGGCGCCCGCAAGGCACTCGGTCACGCCTACGGCGGCGGGTCGCAGTTCTTCTCGATGTGGGTCGTCGGCGCGGACAAGCCGACCAGCTGAGGTCAGGGATTCCGCCCAGGGCGGTTCTGCCCGGAGCGGCAGGACTCCGTAGGCTTCACGAGTGATCGAGCTCCGCACCCCCGCCCAGATCGAGCAGATGCGCCCCGCCGGGCGCTTCGTCGCCTCGGTGATCTCCGCGCTGTCCGCCAAGGCCGATGTGGGGGTCAACCTGCTCGAGCTGGACGCGCTGGCCCACGACATGATCCGCGCCGAGGGTGCCGAGTCCTGCTACATCGACTACCACCCGTCGTTCGGTGCCATGCCGTTCGGCAAGGTGCTGTGCACCTCGGTCAACGACGCCGTGCTGCACGGGCTCCCCCACGACTACACGCTCCAGGACGGCGACCTGCTCTCGGTGGACTTCGCCGTGAGCGTCGACGGGTGGGTGGCGGACTCGGCGTACTCCCAGGTCGTCGGTACGCCGCGCCAGGAGGACCTCGACCTCATCGAGACCACCGACCGCGCCCTTGCCGCCGGCATCGCGGCCGCGACCGTCGGCAACCGGCTCGGCGACATCTCGGCGGCGATCGGCGACGTCGCGCGCGCCGCGGGCCTCGGGGTCAACCTGCAGTTCGGCGGCCACGGCGTCGGCCGCACGATGCACGGCGACCCCCACATCCCCAACGACGGCCGGCCCGGGCGCGGGCTCAAGCTGCGCCCCGGGCTCGTGATCGCGATCGAGCCGTGGTTCCTGCACACGACCGACGAGATCTACATCGACAAGGACGGCTGGACGATCAAGAGCCAGGACGGCTCCCGCGGCGCCCACATGGAGCACACGATCGCGATCACCGACGACGGACCGCTGGTCCTCACCGCCCGCGACTGACGCTGACCCGTCACTAACTCGCCGTAGACACCGCTGACCCGCCCGAAAGTTTCGGGCGGGTCAGCGGTGGAACGGTGGCTCAGGCGTACTTGACCTGCAGGTCCTTGAGGCCGTTGATCCACGAGTGGCGCAGTCGCGACGGCTCGGCCAGCTTGGTGATGTCGGGCGCGTGGTCGGCCAGCGCGTCGAAGATCACCCGGATCTCCTGGCGCGCGAGGTTGGCGCCGAGGCAGTAGTGGGCTCCGTGCCCACCGAAGCCGAGCTGGGTGTTGTTCTCACGCGTGATGTCGAACTTGAACGGGTCCTCGAAGACGGTCTCGTCGAAGTTCGCCGAGGCGTAGAAGAGCGCGGCGCGCTTGCCCTTCTCGATGGTCACGCCGTTGACCTCCATGTCCTTCAGCGCAGTGCGCTGGAACACGGTCACCGGCGTCGCCCAGCGGACGACCTCGTCGATCATGGTGGCGGGACGCTCGCGCTTCCACAGGTCCCACTGGTCGGGGTTGTCGAGGAACGCGTTCATGCCGTGCGAGATGGCGTTGCGGGTGGTCTCGTTGCCGGCGACCGCCAGCAGGATGACGAAGTAGCCGAACTCGTCGTCGGTGAGGCCGCGCTCGCCCTTGTGCGCGTTGATCAGCTTGGTGATCAGGTCGTCGCGCGGGTTGGCCTGCCGGTCGGCGGCGAGCATCATCGCGTAGCCGAGGATCTCGGCCGCGGCGACCTCCTGGTTGCCCGCGTAGTCGGGGTCCTCGCCGGCGAGCATCTGGTTGGACCAGTCGAAGAGCTTGTGCCGGTCCTCCTGGGGTACGCCGATCAGGTCGGCGATCGCCTGGAGCGGCAGCTCGGCGGCGACCTCCTCCACGAAGTTGCCCGTGCCGCGCGCGACCGCGGCCTTCACGATGCTCTCGCCGCGCGCGATCATCGTCGCCTCGAGCTCGTTGATCGAGCGAGGGGTGAAGCCGCGGGAGATGATCGCCCGGGTCGCCGTGTGCTCGGGCGGGTCCTGGTTGATCAGGATCACCCGCTGCAGCTCGATCTGCTCACGGTCCATGGCTGTGGGGAAGCGGATGATCGCGCCGTTCTCGGCGGTCGACCAGTTCTTGCTGTCCTTGGAGATCGCCGAGACGTCCGCGTGCCGGGTGACCGCGTAGTAGCCCGAGCCGGACTCCTCGGTGAAGCCGCTGGTGTTCACCTCGTCCTGCTCGATCCACGCCACCGGTGCGTTCTGGCGGGCCATCCGGAACTCGTCGTGCGGCACTGCCTGGTGGTTCACGTCCGGGTCGGTGAAGTCGAATCCCACGGGGAGGACGGTCGTTGAGCTCACAGTGTGTTTCCCTCTCGATCTGCAACACGTTCTAGTCGCAGACTACATACTCTCGGTATAACAAGAAAGTCTTTCGTCCCCGTTTCGTCACACATTCGTCACATGCGGGCGTTAGGTCTTGTCCGAAACGAGAACGTGTTCTAGTTTTCTCCCATGGGCACACCTGTGATCGTCGACGCCGTCCGTACTCCCCTTGGCAAGCGCAACGGCTGGCTGGCCGGGATCCACCCCGCCACGCTGCTGGGATTCGCGCAGGCGGAGGTGCTGCGCCGCGCCGGCGTGGACTCCGAGCTGGTCGACCAGGTGGTCGGCGGCTGCGTCACGCAGGCCGGCGAGCAGTCCAACGACATGGTGCGCCGCGCCTGGCTGCACGCAGGCCTGGCACAGCGCACGGGCGCGACGGCGGTCGACGCGCAGTGCGGGTCCGGCCAGCAGTCGGCCCACCTCGTGCACGACATGATCGCGGCCGGCACCATCGACGTCGGCATCGCCTGCGGCGTCGAGTCGATGTCGCGCATCCCCCTCGGCGCCAACGTGCCTGCCGGCATGGGCGACCCGCGCCCCGCCGACTGGACCATCGACCTGCCCAACCAGTTCGAGGCGGCCGACCGGATCGCCAACAACCGCGGCATCACCCGCGCCGACCTCGACGCGTTCGGCCTCGCCTCCCAGCAGAAGGCACGCGCCGCCACCGACGAGGGGCGCTTCAAGCGCGAGATCGCCCCGATCTCGGCGCCGGTGCTCGACGCCGAGGGTCAGCCCACCGGCGAGACCCGGGTCGTCGACACCGACCAGGGGCTCCGCGAGACCACGCTCGAGGGCCTCGCGTCCTTGCGGTCCGTGCTGCCCGAGGGGATGCACACCGCCGGCACCTCGTCGCAGATCTCCGACGGCGCCTCCGCCGTGCTCATCATGGACGAGGACAAGGCCCGCGCCCTCGGCCTCACCCCGCGCGCCCGGATCCTCAACCACTGCCTGGTCGGCTCCGACCCCTACTACCACCTCGACGGCCCGATCGACGCCACCCAGCGGATCCTCGACCGCACCGGCATGGCGATCTCCGACTTCGACCTGTTCGAGGTCAACGAGGCGTTCGCGTCCGTCGTACTGTCCTGGGCCGGCCAGCACGGCGTCGACATGGACCGGGTCAACGTCAACGGCGGCGCCATCGCCATCGGTCACCCCGTCGGCTCCACCGGCACCCGGCTGATCACCACCGCCCTGCACGAGCTCGAGCGCCGCGACCAGTCCACCGCCCTCATCTCCATGTGCGCCGGCGGCGCCATGGCCACCGGCACCGTCATCGAGCGGATCTAGCCCACCGCTAGGAGACGGCACGCACCTCGCGGAAGAACCGCTGGTACGCCGCGAACGCGGGGCCGCCATCGACCCGCAGCACCAGCTCGTCGTGGCCGCGCGATGGCGACCACCAGTTCTCCGAGCCGGTCCAGACCCGTGACCGCGGGCCGGCCGGGGTGTCGTAGCGGACGGCCATGAACTTCAGGTGGCTGTAGCGGCGCGGGCCCCACCACGCCGAGGCCACGGGTATGTCACCGGCACGCAGGACGGCGCGCACCTCGGGTCCCATCGGCTGGCTGGCCACGACACCGACGGTGGCGCCGGCACGACGGCGCGCCACGAGCGCCCGCGCGATGGCGACCCCGCGCCGGTCCTGCCAGTTGGACTGGGCGACCAGGATCGTCGTACCCGCACCCGGGAGTGCCCGGATCCGCTCGACGACCGGGTCCGCCTGCCCTGGGGAGTTCCACGGCAGGAAGGTCACGGCCAAGCCGCCCCCCA
>JBAZRQ010000205.1:0-2152 GCA_041662925.1 Nocardioides sp.
GCAGTGCGTTGCGCTGGACGACGTGGAGCTGCCTGGTGACCTCGGGCGGCAGGTCCCTGCGGGCGCCCAGGATCTCGAGGTAGCCGAGCACCGTGGTGAGCGGCGTACGCAGCTCGTGCGACACCGACGAGACGAACTCGTCCTTGACCTGCATCGCGCGCACCAGGTCGGTGACCTCCTGGTAGGCGAGGGCGGCGCCGAGGGGCTCGCCAGACGTGCTGCGCACCTGGCGGGCGGACGTCGAGAAGGCCGTGCGGGTCAGGGGGTCGTTCCCGACCCAGTAGAAGTGGTCGTCGAACTCCTCACCCTGGAGTGCGAGGTAGGACGGCATCTCCTCCTTGGACATGACCGTCTTGCCGTCCAGGTGGTAGACGTGCCCCACCTGTCCCGCCTCGCCGTCGTGGCCATCGGGGAACGCGACCGCCAGGGCCTGCTGGTGGCGGCGGTTCATCCGCAGGTAGCGGCCGTCACGTCCGATCAGCAGCAGCCCGACCCCCACCGTCTCGAAGACCGCCTCCAGCACCTGGCGCTCGCGCTCGACCTCCGCGTTGGCCTGTTCGAGGCGCTCGGCCTGCTCCTGCTGCTCGGTGACGTCGAGGATCTGCGAGATGAAGTACAGGGGGCGTCCGTCAGGGCTTCGTACGAGCGCCACGGAAAGGTCGCCCCAGACCACGTGACCCTGCGCGTGCAGGTAGCGCTTGCGCATCCGGTAGGAGTCGATCTCCCCGGCCAGGGCCTGTCCCACCAGTGCGAGGTCCGGGGCGAGGTCCTCGGGATGGGTGATCTCCTGGAAGCCTCGCTCCAGCAGGTCCTCGACCCCGTAGCCGAGCATGTCGACCATCGCCGGGTTGACCCGCAGCAGGTGACCGTCGGGGCCGACCAGCGCCATGCCGATGGGCGAGTGCTGGAGCGTGAGGTTCCACAGGGCCGAGCTGTCGGCGGTCCCCTCCATCGGAACCCCCTCCCAGTGGCCACGGTGTCTGGTCCACCGTAGGGGAACATGACCGGGGCCGCGGAGGATCTTTGCCAGGGTGTGCTCATGCCCCGGGTCTCGCTGTCGCGCCTGCCGGGCGACCGCGCGTTGGCGGTCGACGGCGACGCAGAGCGTGAGGTGGCGCTGGCCGACCTGCCGGCGTACGTCGCGGCCCGCGAGGCCGACGCGCCGCGCTGGGTGTGGGACGACACCGCCCGGTGGTACCCGCCGCTGCTCGGGGCCGGGGTGCGGGTCGCGCGTTGCCACGACCTGCGGCTGGGCCATCACCTGCTGCGACGGGCGCCCGCGGTGGACCAGCAGCTGCTGGAGGGGGAGCAGTCCGAGCACTGGCACCGGCTCGAGCCGAGCGCGCCGTCCCATCCGACGCTGTTCTCGGTCGACGACACAGCGGAGCACCTGCGGGCCGACCTCGAGGACGCTCGGCAGCTGGCCGCGGTGGCGGCGTCGAGCGAGTCGTCCCGGCTCGTGCTGCTGCTCGCCGCCGAGTCGGCGGGTGCGCTGGTCGCGGCCGAGATGACGTACGCCGGGGTGCCGTGGCGCGTCGACGTCCACGAGCGACTGCTGACCGACCTGCTCGGGCCGCGGCCGCCGCGCGGCGCCCGGCCGCAGCGGCTCGAGGCGCTGGTGGCCGAGGTGCGCGACACGTTCGACGCTCCGGGACTCAACCCCGACTCGCGGCCCGAGCTGCTGGCGGCGCTGCGCCGGGCCGGGCTGGACGTCGCGGACACCCGGGCGTCCTCCCTGCGCGTGCTCGACCACCCGGGGATCGAGCCGCTGCTGCGCTACAAGCAGCTCGCGCACCTCTACTCGACCAACGGCTGGGCCTGGATCGACCAGTGGGTGAGTGACGGCCGGTTCCGGCCGTCGTACCAGCCGGCGGGCTCCACCACCGGACGGTGGTCGTCCAACGGCGGAGGCGCCCTGTCGTTCCCGGCCCAGGTCCGGCCCGCGGCCGTGGCCGACGACGGCTGGGTGTTCGTGGTGGCCGACGTCGCCCAGCTCGAGCCGCGGGTGCTCGCCGGGATGAGTGGCGATCGCGCGCTGGCCCGGGCCGCCCGTGGCGCCGACCTCTACCAGGGGATGGTCGACGCCGGCGCGGTCGCCAGCCGCAACGACGCCAAGCTCGGCCTGCTCGGCGCGATGTACGGCGCCACCAGC
>JBAZRQ010000205.1:2162-5001 GCA_041662925.1 Nocardioides sp.
TCACGCGGCGCTACCCGGCCGCCTTCGGTCTCGTCGAGGAGGCCGCCCGGGCCGGTGAGCGCGGCCAGGTGGTGCGCACGCTGCTGGGGCGCGGGTCACCGGGCCTGGGCGACGCCTGGGACCGCGACCCCGACGACCCGCCCGCCGACCCGGACAGCCAGGCCCGCTTCCGCCGTGCCTACGGCCGCTTCACCCGCAACTTCGTCGTGCAGGGCACCGGCGCCGAGTGGGCCCTGTGCTGGATCGCCGACCTGCGCAACCGGCTGTGGCGCCTCGGAGGCTCCGGCCCGTTGACCGCCCGGCCCCACCTCGTCTTCTTCCTCCACGACGAGGTCGTCGTGCACACCCCCGCGGCTCTCGCAGACGCGGTCGCCGCGCAGGCCACCGAGGCGGCCGCAGCCGCAGGTGGCTTGCTGTTCCGCGACCTCGCCATCGACTTCCCGCTCAACATCTCGACCGTCTCGTCGTACGCCGACGCGGGCAAGCCGGGCGCGGCGGTCGAGTCGTCACCGCCCGCGTGACGGGCAGGCGGGACACTAGATTCGCCGTATGACGTTGCGTCGGCGTGGTCGTGCCGCCCTGGTGGCCGGTGCCGTCGCGCTGGCAACGATCGCGGCGTGCTCCTCCGAGGAGCCCACGGCCCAACCGGCCGGCGCCCCGACGACGGCCACGGCCGACCCCACCTCTCCACCCAGCGCGACTCCGTCCCCGAAGCCCGTGACGATCGCGGTGGCGGGCGACGTTCACTTCGAGGGTGTGCTGCGGGAGCGGCTCGACGACCCTGCGTCGGCCCTGTCGCCGGCGACGGGCACCCTGGCTGCCGCCGACGTCGCCATCGTCAACCTCGAGACGTCCGTCGGCACCGGTGGCCGGCCAGATCCTGCCAAGCGCTACACGTTCCAGGCGCCCCCCACGGCGTTCACCGCTCTCGCCGCGGCGGGAATCGACGTGGCGACCATGGCGAACAACCACGCGCTGGACTTCGGTCGGGACCCGCTGCCCGGCCTGTTCCGGGCCATCGACGCCGCGGCGGAGGCCGACCCGGCCCTCGCCGTCGTCGGGATCGGCCCCGATGCCGCCGGGGCGTTCCGTCCGGCGCGCGTCGATGTAGACGGCACGGTGGTCGCCACGATCGGGGCCACCGTCGCCGACGCCGACCCGACCGCCGACCCCACCGGGGAGTGGGCGGCCACCGCCCGCGCTCCCGGCACCGCCGACGCGATGGACCCTTCTCGACTGCTCGCCACCGTGGAGAAGGCCGACCGCTCGGCCGACGTCGTCATCGTCTACCTGCACTGGGGCGTCCAGGGCGAGCGGTGCCCGAGCGACCTGCAGCGGAGCCTGGCCGCGGACCTGGTCGAGGCGGGCGCCGACGTCGTCGTCGGCAGCCACGCCCACCGGCTCCAGGGCGACGGGCGGTTGGGCGACGGCTACGTGGCCTACGGGCTCGGCAACTACGCCTGGTACACCCAGGCTTCGGAGGCGACGTCCGTGACCGGGGTGCTGACCCTCACGGTGCGACCCGCACCGTCACGGTCCGGGCGGGCGAGGGTCGCCGACGCCGTATGGGAGCCGGCGCGCATCGGCGCCGACGGCCTGCCGAGGCCCTTGGACGGTTCCGCCGCCGCCGGCTTCGACGACACTCGCGACGAGCTCCGCGACTGCGCAGGGCTCACGCCGTGAACCCGGGTCGCCAAGGCCCGCTTCTTCGCTGGACGAACCTCGAGACCCCATCGCGAACCCGAAAGTAAAGTCTCAGAAAGTTCTCGAATCCCCTGTGGATAAAGGGTTCTGAGCCCTTCGACTGTCGGTGCTCGATGCTGGAATAGTCATATGACCAGCACCGGACACCGCACCGATCGGGACCACCCGATCGTCGCTGCGATGTCCGCGATCGGAGACGAGCTCGACGGGATCGAGCACGCGCCGGCCTGGTCGCTGGGCGACGTGGAGACCCGGCGTGCCCTGGTCGAGGCCACTCGTCTGGTCGCGCGTCTCAGCGCGCTCGAGCTCAAGGTCGCCGCCCACGCCGACCGCAACCGGGTGGGCGATGCGTCGGGTGCGACGTCGGCCGGGGTCTGGTGGGCCAACCAGACCCGGATGACCCAGGCCGAGGCCCACCGCAAGATCAAGCTCGCCAGAGCCCTCGAGACCCACGAACCTGTTGGGGAGGCACTCGCGTCCGGCGACGTGCTCACTGACCAGGCGCGAGTGATCACCGACGCCGTCGAGGCCCTGCCCGACACCGTCCAGCCCGGAGTGCGTGACCAGGCCCGTGACTACCTGCTGGGCGCGGCGAAGCACTACGACGCCCGGGCGCTGCGCATCCAGGGCCGCCGGATCCTCGACGTGGTCGCCCCCGAGGTCGGTGAGGCCGAGGAGGCCAAGCAGCTCGCCAAGGAAGAGCGCGAAGCCGAGGCCAAGGCACGCTTCACCATGCACGACGACGGCCGCGGCCAGGTCCACGGCCGGTTCACGATCCGCGCCGCGGAGGCCGACATGCTCCGCAAAGCCCTCCACGCCCTCGCCTCACCGAAGGCCGGCGGCGAAGGTTTGTCCCCGCACGGCATGGGGCTCGCGTTCATGTACTACGTCCGCCGCTACCCGACCGACAAGCTCCCCACAGCCGGCGGCGTCAGCGCATCGGTGGTGGTCACCATGACCCTCGAGACCCTGCTCGGCGGACTCAAAGCCGCCCAGCTCGACACCGGCGCCATGATCAGCCCCGGCCTCGCCCGCAAGCTCGCCTGCGAGGCCGGCATCATCCCCGTCGTCCTGGGCGGGAAGTCCGAACCCCTCGACGTCGGCCGCAAGAGACGCTTCCACACGACCGCACAAC
>JBAZRQ010000206.1:0-4991 GCA_041662925.1 Nocardioides sp.
GTTCGCCGTCTTCGCGGCGATCATCGGCGCGCTCGGGCTCAACCTCCTGGTCGGCACGACCGGCCAGCTGTCGCTCGGCCACGCCTTCTTCCTGGCCGTCGGCGCCGTGACGTACACCTACGTCTCGGGCGAGCCGGGCGGCAGTGCCACCCCCTACGGCGGCCTGGGGCTCTCGCCGGTCCTCGGCATGGTCCTGGGCGTGCTCGCCGCAGGCCTCGCGGGGCTGATCTTCAGCCCGATCGCGGCCCGCCTGCGCGGCATCTACCTCGGCATCGCCTCACTCGGGCTCGTCTTCATCGGGGACCACGTCCTCAACACCTGGAGCTCGGTGACCGGCGGCTTCAACGGACGTCTGGTCCCGTACTTCTCGGTGTTCGGGTTCAGCTTCGGCGGCAACGACTCGCCGTCCCTCGAGGTCCTCGGCGTGCCCTTCGGCCAAGCTGAGCGGCTGTGGTACCTGGGGCTGGTGCTGTGCATCGGCGCCTCCTGGTTCGCCGCGAACCTGGTGCGCTCACGCCCCGGACGCGCCCTGCAGACGCTGCGCGACAGCGAGGTGGCGGCCTCCGTGATGGGGGTCGACGTCCGTGACTACAAGGCGAAGGCGTTCCTCGTCTCCTCCATGTACGCCGGACTGGCGGGGGTGCTCTACGCGCTGTCGATCGGCTCCGTGGCGCCGGAGTCGTTCGGGCTGGCGTTGTCCGTCCAGTTCCTCGCGATGATCGTGCTGGGCGGGCTGGGCTCCGTCATGGGGTCCATCCTGGGAGCCGTCTTCGTCAGCGCCCTGCCCCTCGTCTTCCAGCAGTACGCCGGCTCGCTGCCCTTCATCGTGAACCCCGGCGAGCCCGGCATCGTGGCGAGCCAGGCCGCGGCCTTCCTCTACGGCGCGGCAATCGTCCTCGTCGTGCTCTTCGAGCCCGGCGGACTCGCCGGTCTCGCGCGCCGCCTGCGGCGCCCCCAACGTGCACCTGGTGCTGCTTCGGCGGACGTCTCGGGTGCCGGTCAGGATCACACCACACCGGCGCAAGCCGACCCCTCAACCGGAGGAAACAACTGATGAAAAACAACACGAAACGCGGTGCGGTCACGCTCGTGTCGGTCGCCCTTGTGCTCGCCGCCTCCGGCTGCAGTACCAAGTCCTCGGACTCGGAGACCCGCACCGAGGATGGGGTGAAGGTCGGGCGCGGCATCGAGGGAACGACCATCCAGCTCGGAGCCCTCACCGACCTGACCGGCGTCTTCGCGGCGCTCGGCAAGGACATCACCAACGCTCAGTCGCTGTACTGGCAGACGCAGAACGAAGGCGACAAGATCTGCGGGAAGTTCACCGTGGAGGAGACGGTCAAGGACCACGGCTACGACACTCAGCGCGGCATCCAGCTCTACAGCGCCATCCACAACGACGTCCTGGCGATCGAGCAGACGATCGGGTCCCCGATCAACACCGGGCTCCTGCCGCAGTTCGACGCTGACCACATGGTCAACATCCCAGCCGCGTGGGCACAGTCGCTCACCGAGGACCCCCAGATCGCCGTCGTGGGCGCGACGTACGAGGTCGAGATGATCAACGTCCTCGACTACCTGCTCCAGGAGGGGAAGCTCAAGGAGGGTGACAAGATCGGTCACATCTACTTCGAGGGCGAGTACGGCGAGGGCGGTCTCGCCGGCTCGAAGTTCTTCGCCGAGCAGCACGGCATGGAGGTCGTCGAGCAGCAGATCCAGGCGACCGACGCCGACATGACCGCCCAGGTCACCGAGCTCAAGGCCGAAGGTGTCAAGGTCATCGCGCTCACGGTGGCGCCGGGGCAGACGGCCTCCGTCGCCGGGGTGGCTGCCTCGCAGGGGCTGGACGTGCCGATCGTGGGCAACAACCCGGTGTTCGCGCCGGCGCTGCTCGACGGTCCGGCCGGTCCGTCGCTGAAGAAGAACCTCTACGTCGCCTCGCCGGTCGCGCCGTTCGACAAGCTGCCGGACCTGCTCGAGGAGTACCAGGCCGCCTACCCGGGCGACCCCACCCTGGGGGTGGTCTTCGGCACAGCCGCCGCCGACGTCATGCGCCAGATCCTCGACAAGGCGTGCGAGAACGGCGACTTGACGCCTGAGGGCGTCTCGAAGGCCAAGGACGAGCTCGGCACCGTGGAGACCGGTGGCCTGGCGGTCCCGCTGACCTTCGAGACCGGTGAGTCGCCGAGCGACGCGAGCTACATCTTCCGGGCCGCGGACGTCCCGGGCGGCGCCACGTCGGTTTCCGACAAGTTCGTGGGTGACGACGTGGCTGCGTTCGTCAACGGCGGCTGATCCGCTGCTGCGCCCGCTCGAGCGCGAAGGCCCGGACCTCCTGGTCCGGGCCTTCGCGCGTACGGGCTCGAATGGGAGGACCGAGCAGGCCCGCGGATACGCGCGCGCGGAGCGCCCGGCCTTCTCGTTACGATCGTGGTGTCGGCTCGTCCGGAGCCGACGCCGAGTCGCCATCAGCCACCAAGGAGTTCCCCGTGCCCGAGATCAAGGTCGTCCGCATCCACGCTGGTCAGCGTGAGGACCGGACCACCACGACCGGCACCAAGGCGTGGGAGCTGTTCGCCGACGACACCGAGGTGATCGCCGCACGGGTCGGCGCCGACCTCAAGGACCTGGCCTACGAGCTGCAGGAAGGCGACGAGGTCGCCGGCGTGGCCATCGACAGCCAGGACGGGCTCGACATCCTGCGCCACTCGGCCGCCCACGTCATGGCGCAGGCCGTGCAGGAGCTGTTCCCGGACGCCAAGCTCGGCATCGGCCCGCCGATCGACAACGGCTTCTACTACGACTTCGACGTCGAGACCCCCTTCGTGCCCGAGGACCTCGAGAAGATCGAGACCCGGATGCGCAAGATCATCAAGGAGGGGCAGCGCTTCTCGCGCCGCGTCACCACCGACGCCGACGCGATCGACGAACTGCAGGACGAGCCCTACAAGCTCGAGCTGATCGGGCTCAAGGGCTCCGGGAATGCTGACGACGACGCCCCGGCCATTGCAGAAGGCGCGAGTGTCGAAGTGGGCGCCGGCGAGCTCACCATCTACGACAACGTACGGCGCAACGGCGACGTGGCGTGGAGCGACCTGTGCCGCGGCCCGCACCTGCCGACCACCAAGCGGATCCCGGCGTTCAAGCTGATGCGCTCCGCGGCGGCCTACTGGCGCGGAGACGAGAAGAACAAGCAGCTCCAGCGCATCTACGGCACCGCCTGGCCGAGCAAGGAGGAGCTGGAGGGTCACCTGCACCGGCTCGAGGAGGCCGAGCGCCGTGACCACCGACGCCTCGGCCGCGAGCTCGACCTGTTCAGCTTCCCCGACGAGCTCGGCTCCGGCCTGGTCGTGTTCCACCCCAAGGGCGGCGTGATCAAGCGGGTGATGGAGGACTACGTCCGCCAGCGCCACATCGAGGAGGGCTTCCAGTACGTCGGCACCCCCCACATCACCAAGGAGGGGCTGTTCCACACCTCCGGGCACCTGCCCTACTTCGAGGACACCATGTTCCCGCCGATGGAGATGGAGGGAGCCCGCTACTTCCTCAAGGCGATGAACTGCCCGATGCACAACCTGATCTTCAGGTCGCGCGGGCGCTCCTACCGCGAGCTGCCGCTGCGGCTCTTCGAGTTCGGCACCGTCTACCGGTTCGAGAAGTCCGGTGTGGTCCACGGGCTCACCCGGGTCCGCGGCCTCACCCAGGACGACTCGCACTCCTACTGCATGCCCGAGCAGGCCGGCGCCGAGATCAAGCACCTGCTGGCCTTCGTGCTCGGGCTGCTGCGCGACTTCGGGCTCGACGACTTCTACCTCGAGCTGTCGACCCGGGACGCGACCAAGGACAAGTTCATGGGCTCCGACGAGCAGTGGGAGACCGCCACCCGGATCCTCGAGGAGGCGGCCACCGACACCGGCCTCGACCTCGTCCCGGACCCGGGCGGCGCCGCGTTCTACGGCCCCAAGATCTCGGTCCAGTGCCGTGACGCGATCGGCCGCACCTGGCAGATGTCGACCATCCAGTACGACTTCAACCAGCCCGCGGGCTTCGACCTCCACTACACCGGCGCCGACGGATCGCGCCAGCAGCCGGTGATGATCCACTCCGCGAAGTTCGGCTCCCTGGAGCGGTTCTACGGCGTACTCGTCGAGCACTACGCCGGCGCGTTCCCGCCGTGGCTCGCCCCGGTCCAGGTGCAGGGCATCCCGATCGCGGAGCGGCACGCCGACTACCTGTACGACGTGGCGCGGCGGATGCAGGCGGCCGGGCTGAGGGTCGAGGTCGACGACAGCGACGACCGGATGCAGAAGAAGATCCGCAACGCCCAGCTGCAGAAGGTCCCGTTCATGGTGATCGCCGGCGACGACGACCTCGCTGCGGGCGCGGTCTCGTTCCGCTACCGCGACGGCCGCCAGGACAACGGCGTACCCATCGACGAGGCGATCGAGCGGGTCGCGGCCGCCGTGGCCACCCGCGAACAGGTCTGAGGCAGGTTTGGGCAGGGGAGGTCGCGGATAGCCTCCCGAGATGACCACGCTCCGACTCCCGCCCGTCGTCTATGCCCCGACGATGGTGGACGTCGACGGCAACACCCGCGTCAAGATGCACGCCCTGCGTGACAACCGGGTGGCGCTCTTCGTCTTCTCCGCGATCGACCGGCTCGAGGCGCAGTACGGCGAAGGCGCGCCGTGGGTGCTGCTGCAGGCTCCCGAGCTGCAGCAGGCGCATGACAGCGCCCCTTTCGACCTGCTGCTGCTCGATCGCGACCTCCACCCCGAGGAGGGGAAGCGGTGAGCGAGCTCAGTGTTCCGGCGTCGGTGCTGGCGGAGGTGCGCGCCGCGCTCACCTCGGGTCGCTCCGACCTCGAGTCTGTCGCCTCGTCGGCACCGGCCTCCGTCGACGCCGGTGAGATGACCGCGATGCTGCTCGGCATGCTGGCCGCCGTCGTCGACAACGCCGCGTCCGTCTTGGAGGGCCTCACAGCCGTGCAC
>JBAZRQ010000207.1:0-4963 GCA_041662925.1 Nocardioides sp.
ATCCCCCCCAAGGCCCGATGAACTCCACCCTGACCCCCCGCCGACGCGCCATCCTCGACGCCGCCACCCTGGTCCTCGACGACCAGGGGCTGCGCGGACTGACCCACCGCAGCGTCGACCGCGCCGCCGGCCTGCCCGAGGGCACGACCTCCGCCTACTTCCGCACGCGCCGCGCCCTGCAGCTGGCCCTCACCGAGTACGTCGCGGCGCTGATGGCTGAGGACGTCGACGCGCTGATCGAACAGCTGTCCGACTGCACGCCCGACGACCCGCGCGCCGTCGAGCTGGTGCTCGCGCTCCTGGGCCGGTGGCTCGACGCCCGGACCCTGGTACTGGCCAAGGTCGAACTCACCCTGGAGGCCGCCCGCGACCCCGAGCTGGCCACGATGCTGCGCCAGAGCCGCGACCGGCTGCTGCGGGTGGTCGCCGACGTCCTGGAGGGCCACGGCATGGACCAGGCCGCGGCCCGCGCCGAGTCGCTGATGGCGTCCTTCGACGGGATCCTGCTCTCCGGGCTGCTCAAGCCCGACAGCGAGCGGCAGGACTACCTGGCCCGGTCACTGGATCTTGCGATGCATCCCTTGGGCGTCGAGTAGCCGCACCTGCCACGTGTTCTAGTCTGGCCCACGCATCACCCACCGAGATCGGAGATCCGTCCATGCCCGAGGCAGTCATCGTTTCCGTTGCGCGTTCACCCATCGGCCGCGCCAACAAGGGGTCACTCAAGGATCTGCGTCCAGACGACCTGGCAGCGACGATCATCAAGACGGCGTTGGAGAAGATCCCCGCCCTCGACCCCAACACCGTCGACGACCTCTACCTCGGGTGCGGCCTGCCCGGCGGCGAGTCCGGCAACAACATGGCCCGGGTGGTCAACGTCCTCAACGGCATGGACAACGTCCCGGGCGCCACGACCACGCGCTACTGCGCGTCGTCCGTGCAGACCACGCGGATGGCCTTCCACGCGATCAAGGCCGGCGAGGGCGACGTGTTCATCTCCGCGGGCGTCGAGACCGTGTCGCGCTTCGCCAAGGGCACCTCCGACCACTGGCCCGACACCCACAACCACGTGTTCGACGACGCCAAGGCACGCACCGAGAAGACCGCCGAGGGCGGTGTCGACTGGCACGACCCGCGCGAGGACGGCCAGGTGCCCGACGTCTACATCGCGATGGGTCAGACCGCGGAGAACGTCGCCAAGCTGCGCGGACTCTCACGCCAGGAGCTCGACGAGTTCGGCGTGCGCTCCCAGAACCTCGCCGAGAAGGCGATCAACAACGGCTTCTGGGCCCGCGAGATCACCCCGGTCACGACGCCTGACGGCACCGTCGTCAGCGCCGACGACGGGCCTCGCGCCGGCGTCACCTACGACGGCCTCAAGGACCTCAAGCCGGTCTTCCGGCCCGACGGGGTGGTCACCGCCGGCAACTGCTGCGCGCTCAACGACGGCGCCGCAGCCGTGGTGATCATGTCGGACGCGAAGGCCGCTGAGCTCGGCCTGACGCCCCTGGCCCGGATCGTCTCCACCGGCGTCAGCGGGCTCTCGCCCGAGATCATGGGCCTCGGCCCGGTCGAGGCCACCAAGAACGCGCTCAGGTACGCCGGCATGAGCATCGACGACATCGACCTCGTCGAGATCAACGAGGCGTTCGCGGCCCAGGTCGTCCCGTCCTACCAGGACCTCGGCATCGACCTCGACCGGCTCAACGTCAACGGCGGTGCGATCGCGGTCGGCCACCCGTTCGGCATGACCGGCGCCCGCCTTCAGAACACCATGCTCAACTCGCTGGAATGGCACGACAAGTCCACGGGCCTGATCACCATGTGCGTCGGTGGCGGCCAGGGCATGGCGCTGATCCTCGAGCGGATGTAGACGACTGGTTCGTCACTCGGCTGTGGTTCGCGGACCTCGCCGCCGCCAAGGCTCCTAGACTCGGGCCATGGCAGACATCGGCGGCGAGGCACGCGAGACCCAGTGGCTCGACGAGGACCAGCAGCGGTCCTGGCGAGGTCTGGTGCTCGGCTCGACCCTGCTCTTCGACCGGCTCGACGACGACCTGCGTCGCCAGCACAACATCTCGCTCGTGGAGTTCGAGATCCTCGTCCGCCTCTCGGAGCGCGGCGGGCAGCTGCGGATGGCCCAGCTCGCCGACTCCCTGGCCCACAGCCGGAGCCGGGTCACCCACACCGTCCGCCGGATGGAGGAGGCCGAGCTGGTGAGGCGTGCCGACTCCCCCGACGACGGACGGGGCGTCGTCGCCGTGATGACCGAGCGCGGCCGGCTACTGCTCGACAACGTCGCACCCACCCACGTCAACGGCGTGCGCGACTACCTGGTCGACCTGGTGACCCCCGAGGACTTCGCCGCCCTCGGCCGGGTGATGAACGCGGTGGCCGACCACCTGATCGCCGGCCACCCCGAGATGGAGATCAGGTAGGTCAGTCGCGCGTGAGACGCCGGTGCGTGACGCGGTGCGGGCGGGCGGCCTCGACGCCGAGGCGCTCGACCTTGTTCTCCTCGTAGGCGTCGAAGTTGCCCTCGAACCAGAACCACTTGGCGGGGTTGTCGTCGTCGCCCTCCCACGCCAGGATGTGGGTCGCCACCCGGTCGAGGAACCACCGGTCGTGCGAGGTGACCACGGCGCAGCCGGGGTAGTCGAGCAGGGCGTCCTCGAGCGAGGAGAGGGTCTCGACGTCGAGGTCGTTGGTGGGCTCGTCGAGGAGCAGCAGGTTGCCACCCATCTTCAGCGTGAGCGCGAGGTTGAGGCGGTTGCGCTCGCCACCGGACAGCACTCCGGCCTTCTTCTGCTGGTCGGGGCCCTTGAAGCCGAACGACGCGACGTAGGCGCGGGAGTTCATCTCGAAGTTGGCGACCTTGATGAAGTCCAGCCCGTCGGAGACGACCTCCCACACGTTCTTCTGCGGGTCGAGGCCGCCGCGGCTCTGGTCGACGTAGGAGATCTTGACCGTCTGGCCGACCGTCAGATCACCCGCGTCGGGCTCCTCCTGGTCGGTGATCATCCGGAACAGGGTGGTCTTGCCGACACCGTTGGGGCCGATGACGCCGACGATGCCGGCGCGGGGCAGCGAGAACGACAGGTCGTCGATGAGGATGCGGTCGTCGAAGCCCTTGGTGAGCTTCTTGGCCTCCAGCACCACGTCGCCCAGCCGCGGACCGGCCGGGATGTTGATCTCGGAGGTGTCGATCTTGCGCATCCGGTCGGCCTCGGCGGCCATCTCCTCGTAGCGCGCGAGACGGGACTTGCTCTTGGTCTGGCGGGCCTTGGCGTTGGAGCGCACCCACTCGAGCTCACGCTCGAGCATCTTGGCCCGCTTGACGTCCTTCTGGCCCTCGATCTTGAGCCGGTCCTTCTTGGTCTCGAGGTAGGTCGAGTAGTTGCCCTCGTAGGGGTGGGTGGAGCCGCGGTCGAGCTCGAGGATCCACTCGGCCACGTTGTCGAGGAAGTAACGGTCGTGGGTGATCGCCAAGACGGCGCCGGGGTAGCTCTTCAGGTGGCCCTCGAGCCACTGCACGGACTCGGCGTCGAGGTGGTTGGTGGGCTCGTCGAGCAGCAGCAGGGTGGGCTGCTGGAGCAGCAGCTTGCACAGCGCGACCCGGCGGCGCTCACCACCGGAGAGGGTGTCGACGATCGTGTCGGGCGGCGGGCAGCGCAGGGCGTCCATCGCCTGGTCGAGGCGGCTGTCGAGGTCCCACACGTTGGCGGCGTCGAGCTCGGTCTGCAGGTCACCGGCCTCGGTCGCGACCTTGTCCTGGTCCGCGTCGGGGTCGCCCATCATCATGTAGAGCTCGTCGAGGCGGGCCATCTTGCCCTTGATCTCGCTGACCGCCTCCTCGACGTTCTCGAGGACCGTCTTGCCCTCGGTCAGCGGCGGCTCCTGCTGGAGCATGCCGACCGTCGCGCCCGGGTCGAGGATCGCGTCACCGTTGTTGGCGTGCTCGAGCCCCGCCATGATCTTGAGCAGGGTCGACTTGCCGGTGCCGTTGGGGCCGACGACTCCGATCTTCGCTCCGTGCAGGAACGACAGCGTCACGTTGTCGAGGACGACCTTGTCGCCATGGGCCTTACGCACGTTGCGCAGGGTGAACACATACTCAGCCATGGCCCCGATGCTAGATGGCGAACGCCCCCGGGACCTGATCGGGGGCTCGACCCGTCCGCCCCTCGCGCTCCCGTCAGGCCGCGCTCGGCGCCTCCTGCCCCGTGCCCTGCCCCGTGCCCTGACCCGTGCCCTGACCGGCCTCGACGGCCGGCCTGGTCGCACGGGTGAACTCGCTGGTCCCGCGGGTGAGGTCGTGGCCCACCAGGCACGCCTCCACCTCGAGGGCGGTCACCTCGACGCCGGCGTTGTTGATGTAGGTGCGCGCGGTGAGCCGGCCGTGGACGACCACGGGGTCCGCGCGCCGCAGCGAGCGCGCGCAGTGGTCGCCGAGCGCCCGCCAGGCGTTGACGGTGTACCACTGGGTGCGCCCGTCGACCCACTCCTGCCGGCCTCGGTGGAAGCGGCGCGGCGTGCAGCCCACCCGGAAGCTGGCCACGGTCGAGTCGCCGGCCTGGCGCAGCTGGACGTCGGCCCCCAGCCACCCCTGCAGGGTCACCATGGTGTCGTTGAGCATGTCGTCTCCTTCGGTCTCGTGATGTCGAGACCGAGGCTCCGGGGGGCCACCGACAACCCGGACCGGCCGGGGCGGGGTCTGTGGACAGACGCGTCCGGGGCCGCCCTGTGGACGGCTCGTGGCTACTTGAGCGCCGTTGCCAGCTGGATGCGGACCGTGGCGTGGGCGGCGAGCTCGGCCGCCACCGGCTGCACGACCAGTTCGTCGGCCACCTCGTGCACGGCAGCGCGCAGGCGTCGGTCCGCGGAGGCCGCCCGGCGTCGCGCGGTGGCCGCCACCAGCCACCGGCAGACCAGGGCGAGCAGCACCCCCAGCGCGACCCCCCCG
>JBAZRQ010000208.1:0-4949 GCA_041662925.1 Nocardioides sp.
CACCGCGGGCGCGGGCTCTACTACCTGCTCGAGAAGCGCGGCGCGGTCGCCCGGGTCACCTCCGACCTGAAGATCTTCGAGGCCAAGTCGGTGCCCCCGCAGACGACGCGCGCCCGGCTCCGTGGCGAGTTCATCCGCAAAGCGCAGGAGCGGCGCCGCGACTTCACCGTCGACTGGGTGCACCTCAAGCTCAACGACCAGGCGCAGCGCACCGTCCTGTGCAAGGACCCTTTTCGGGCGTACGACGAGCGGGTCCAGCGCCTCATCGACGGGATGTAGGCGTCGCGGAGGTGCGGTTTGGTCCCAAACCGCAGCCCGGAGCGACCCAGGCCTGCGGTTTGGGACCAAACCACGGCCCGGAGGGCCGTGGGATTCTCTCAGCCTCGGCTTGTAGGGTGACGGCGCCGTTGACGCTCCGCTCCCGAAGGTGAAACCCGTGCTCTTACGTCGTGCCGCGACCCTGACCCTGTCCGCGCTCCTCCTGACCTCGCTCGCCGCCTGCGGCGACGACGCAGGGGAGGGGGAGGAGGGCGCCGAGCGTCTCGAGAGCGTCACCGTCGAGGGCGAGGTGGGCACCGCGCCCGAGGTCACCTGGGAGGACCAGATGTCCGCCGACAAGATCGAGGTCGAGACCCTGGTCGAGGGTGACGGGGCCGACGTGGCCGACGGCGACCAGCTCAACATCCACTACTGGATCGGCAACGGCTTCTCCGAGCAGGAGGCCTACAGCTCGTACGCCAACGGTGGGGCGCCGCAGCAGATCACGGTCGACGACCAGCTGTCGCCGATCTTCGCCGATGCGTTCGACGGCGCCGCGATCGGCGACCGGATCGCCGTGACGTCCTCTGCCGAGGAGGCGTTCGGCGAGGCAGGCAACACCCAGCTCGGGTTCGCCCCCAAGGACTCCGTGCTCGTCATCATCGACGTGATCGAGGCCTACGAGCCGCCGACGCCGGTCGAGACCCCCGCGTCGAAGCTCCCGGACCCGATCTTCGAGAAGGGCGAGCCGGTCGGCTTCGACTTCAAGGGTGTGGCCAAGCCGAAGCCCGAGGGTGAGCTGCTGCGCAGCGTCCTGAAGGAGGGCACCGGCAAGACGGTCACGACGGAGATGACGGTCACCGCCAACTACCTCGGCCAGGTGTACGACGGCGACAAGCCCTTCGACGAGAGCTACTCCCAGAAGCCGGTGCCGTTCGCCCTGAGCCAGGTGGTCCAGGGCTGGACCTACGGCCTCTCGGGGCTGAAGGTCGGCACCCGCGTCCTGCTGCAGATCCCGCCGGACCTCGGCTACGGCGGCCAGGAGCAGGAGAACATCCCGGCCAACAGCACGCTCTACTTCATCGTGGACATCATCTCGGCGAAGTAGCCTCCGAACGACCCGCACGACGAGCCGCAGCCAGCCAGGAGGGGAGAGGAGCATGCAGGTGCGCAAGAGCGAGCGGCTGCTCAACCTGCTGATCATGTTGCTCGTCCAACGGCACTTCGTGCCGAAGGAGCGCATCCGCGCCCTGCTGTACGCCGACTCCTCCACCGACGCCTTCGAGAAGATGTTCGAGCGGGACAAGGAGGAGCTGCGCAGCCTCGGGGTCCCGATCGAGGTGGGCCAGATGGACGCCTACTTCGAGGACGAGCCGGGCTACCGGATCCGCCCCGACGAGTTCGCCCTGCCCGACATCGACCTCGAGCCGGACGAGGCCGCGATCATCGGCCTGGCCACCAAGGTCTGGGAGCACGCCCGGCTCGCGGAGGCCACGACCGACGTCGTCCGCAAGCTCACCGCTCTCGGCGTACCTGTCGACGTCTCGGCCCTCGACATCGTCCAGCCGCGCCTCAGCGCCGACGAGCCGGCGTTCGACGTGTTCTTCGAGGCCGTTCAGGAGCGCTGCGCGGTCGAGTTCGACTACGTCCGCCCCGGCCAGAGCAAGGCCACCAGCCGCCGGCTCCACCCGTGGGGCGTCGCACGGTACTCCGGGCGCTGGTACGTCGTCGGCCACGACCTCGACCGCGGCGCGGAGCGGGTCTTCCGCCTGTCCCGGGTCCAGGGGCCCGCCCGCAAGGTCGGCCCTCCCGGGGCGTATGCCGTCCCGCCCGGCACCGACGTCAGCGAGGTCGCCCGGCGGCTGGCCCCGGCCCCCGTCGCCGAACGGGCCGTCGTCCTGGCCCGCGCCGGCGCCGGCGTACCCCTGCGTCGCGACGCCGACGAGATCACCCAGGGCGTGGTGGGGCCCGATGACCGCACCGAATGGGACCGTTTGGTCACCAACCGCAGCTCGACCGGGCTCGCGGACGAGCTCCTCGGCTACGGCGCCGACGTCTACGTCGAGGAGCCGGCGAGCCTGCGCGAGGCGGTCATCCAGCGACTCAGCGCCGCCGTCGGCAGCCACCACACCGACCAACATGGTGGGGGAGCGGCATGAGCCCGACCCCGCCGGGCGCGAAGGACCAGGTGGCCCGGCTGCTGACCCTGGTGCCGTTCCTGCACACCCACGGCCACGTCCGCATCGACGAGGCCGCCCGCGCCCTGGGGGTCGACGAGGAGCAGCTGGTCAAGGACCTGATGGTGCTGCTCATGTGCGGGCTGCCGGGCGGCTACCCCGACGACCTCATCGACGTCGACCTCGACGCGCTCGAGGCGGGGGTGATCCGGGTGTCCAACGCCGACTACCTCGCCCGTCCGCTGCGGCTGACCCCGACCGAGGCGTCCGCGATCATCGTGGCGCTGCGGGCGCTGCGCAGCGGCGCCAAGGACGACACCCGCGAGGTCGTCGACCGGGCGCTGTCGAAGCTCGAGGCCGCCGCCGCGGAGGGCTCCGCCGCCACCCAGATCGACCCCGGCATCAACGCCGCCGACGCCGACCAGGCGCTCCTCGCCGTACGCCTGCGCGGCGCCGTCGACCGACGGCGCCAGGTCCGGCTGACCTACTACGTGCCGGCCCGTGACGAGGAGTCCGAGCGGATCGTGGACCCCCACGCGCTGATCACGCACCGCGGGCTGACCTATCTCGACGCGTGGTGCCACAGCGCCGAGGCCCCGCGGCTCTTCCGCCTCGACCGGGTGGCCGAGGCCGTGGTGCTCGACACCCCGGTCTCCGGCCCGGACGCCGCCCCGCGCGACCTCGGCGACGGCCTGTTCACGTCGTCCTCCGACACCACGCCGGTGACCCTGCGGCTGCAGCCTCCTGCGCACTGGGTGACGGAGTACTACCCCGTCGAGGACGTCCGGCCCCAGCGCGACGGCAGCCTCGAGGTCGACCTGCAGGTCGCCGACGAGCGCTGGCTGACCCGGTTGCTGCTCCGCCTCGCGCCGCACGCCGAGGTCGTCGCGCCCACGTCGTACGGGGAGGCGTTCGCCGCGGCCGCACAGGACACGCTTAGGCTCTACCTGTGAGCCACGGCGTACGATTGACGACGCAACGACACCCACAGATGAGGTCACGATGATCAACCCGATGATTGGCATGCCGCAGGGCGCCGAGTGGCTCATAATCCTGGCCATCGTCATCCTGGTGTTCGGTGCTGCGAAGCTCCCTGACCTGGCCCGCGGCACCGGTCAGGCGCTGCGGATCTTCAAGGCCGAGACCAAGGGTCTCAAGGACGACGACGACAAGGACGCGCCCCCCGCGCCGCCCGAGGCGATCGCGCCCACGACCGACGACCTGCCCACCACCGAGACGGACCGCCAGACCGACACCCGCAACGGCTGAGCACCGGCCGGGCTGAGAACATCTGCGCGTGTCCATCTCTGGCGTCGTCCAGCTCTTCCTCGGCAAGCCGGTCCACCCTGTCGGTGCTGACGGCCGGATGGCCCTGTCGGACCACCTGCGGGAGCTGCGCGCCCGGGTCCTGAAGATCGCCCTGGTCGTCGTGACCGGGCTGGTCGTCTCGCTGGTCTTTTTCGACCAGCTCTTCGACCTCGTCTACGGGCCCTACCAGCAGGCGCAGGAGTCGCTGCCTGCCGGCAGCACCGAGGCCACCACGGCCGGGGCAGCCGGCGGCTTCCTGCTCTACCTCAAGCTGTGCGGCCTGGCCTCCGTGGTCGCCACCAGCCCGCTGTGGCTCTACCAGATCTGGGCGTTCATCCTGCCCGGGCTGCACGCCCAGGAGCGGCGCTGGTCGCGGATCTTCGCGGCGATCGCCGGCCCCCTGTTCCTGAGCGGCGTCGCGCTCGGCTACGTCACGCTGCCCAAGGGCCTCGAGGTGCTGATCGGGTTCACCCCCGAGGGGCTCACCAACCTGGTCGAGTTCAACGAGTACCTCACGTTCTTCAGCCGCACCCTGCTGGTCTTCGGCATCGCCTTCGAGATCCCGCTGTTCGTCGTCCTGCTCAACCTCGCCGGGGTGGTCTCCGGCAAGGCGCTCGGCGCCCACCGGCCGTGGATCATCGTCGGTGTCTTCGTCTTCGCCGCCGTCGCGACCCCGTCGGCCGACCCGTTCACGATGACCTTCATGGCGGTGCCGATGGTCGTGCTGTTCCTGATCTCCGAGCAGATCGCCCGCTACAACGACCGGCGGCGCGCCAAGAAGAACAAGTTCGCCGGGCTGTCACCCGACGAGGCGTCCCCCCTGTGACGCCGGCTGTGACGCCGACCGAGGTCGACCCATTCGACCTGCCCGACTGGCTGGGCGAGTCCGAGGTGACCTGGGCGGCCGACGCCGGGCTCCGCACCGGACACCGGGTCCCCGGCCGCCTCACCGGCTCCGCACCCGAGCACGAGGTCGTCTGCGACCTCCTCGCCGTGGACGAGGCCTACCCCGAGCCGGTCACCAGCACCCCGCTGCGGTCCCGCGCCCACCAGGCCTGGCAGCACGGGCAGATCCTGCTGGCGTCGTACGACGGTCGGCTGACGCTGCTCGTCCCGGGCACCGGCTTCGACGCCGACCGGGTCCTGGACGCGCTCGAGCGCCTCGCCAAGGCCGTGGGCGCCGCGCCCGCCAACTACGCCGCTCAG
>JBAZRQ010000209.1:0-4921 GCA_041662925.1 Nocardioides sp.
TCGCTCCCGAGCTTTATTTCGTGAATCTGCTGCGTCCGGTCCGCCCGCGTGGCTAGAGTTGGTTCACCGAACCGCTGGCGACCCGAGACGCCAGCGGTTCGGCCTATTTCGGCCCTTTCGGCCCCTTCGGCATGGTTCGGCTACAGCTGGGTCAGCAGGCCCGCGGGCAGCCATTCCTCCACGAGCTGCCACTCGCCGGGACGCAGCTGCGCGGCGTAGACGACGCGGCCCTCCCAGCCGTCCGGCCCCTGGCGCCACTCCGCGAGCAGGCCGGGGCGCTTCACGCCGTAGCGGTCGACGGCATCGGCGACCCAGCAGTGCCGCGCCGGGCACGTGTCGTCGGGGCGCACGGCCGGGGCGGCTGGGGCCGGCTGCCCGTCCCGGACCCGGTCGGCCAGCGGGATCCGGCTTCCTCGCTTGTTCATGCCGCCCGCCATGACGCGATCGTCTCACAGACCTCGAACACCTGTTCGATCTCTATCGCTTGCGGGAGGCTCGCGCGGGGCGCACTTGTACCTTGACGCCATGGACACCCAGACCCTCGTCAACCTGGGGCTCGTTCTCCTGTTCGTGCTGATCGGCGGCGTCTTCGCCGGCACCGAGCTGGCCCTGGTCTCGCTGCGGGAGAGCCAGCTCGCCGGTCTCGAGCGCAAGAGCACGCGCGGGGCGCGAGTGGCCGCGGTCGCACGCGACCCCAACCGGTTCCTCGCCGCGGTCCAGATCGGCGTGACCGTGGCCGGCTTCCTGTCGGCGGCGTACGGCGGGTCGACGCTCGCGCCCGACCTCGCGCCGTACCTCGAGCGTCTCGGCCTCGCCGAGCAGGCCGCCGACACGACGGCCCTGGTCCTGCTCACCCTCGTCATCGCGTACCTGTCCCTGGTGCTGGGTGAGCTGGTGCCCAAGCGCCTGGCCCTGCAGAGGTCAGCCGAGATGTCGCTCGCCGTAGCCCCCGTCCTGGACCGGTTCGCCACCATGATGCGCCCGATGATCTGGCTGCTCTCGGCCTCGACCAACGCCGTGGTCCGGCTGCTCGGCGGGGACCCTCAGGCCACCGGGGAACAGCTGTCCGAGGAGGAGCTGCGCGAGCTGGTCTCGACCCATGAGGACCTGGACGACCAGGAGCGCCGCATCCTGCGTGACGTCTTCGCCGCGACCGAGACGAGCCTGAAGGAGGTGATGCGCCCGCGCGGCGACGTCGCCTTCCTGCCAGCCGACCTGCCGCTCACCGCGGCGGCCGAGCTGGTGCACGACATGCCTTACTCCCGTTACCCGGTCACCGGGGACGGCTTCGACGACGTCGTCGGCTTCCTCCACGTCCGAGACCTGCTCGGGGTCGTCGCCACCGACGATCGCACCGTTCGCGACGTCTGCCGACCGGTGCTCATGCTGCCCGACACGAAGCGGGTGCTGCCTTCGGTCGCCACGATGCGTGTGGAGGGCACCCACCTGGCCATCGTCGTGGACGAGTACGGCGGGACCGATGGCATCGTGACGCTCGAGGACCTCGTCGAGGAGCTCGTCGGCGAGATCCGCGACGAGTACGACGCCGCCGAGACCGTCATCGGCAGTGACCCCGCGAGCCTCGATGGCGGGACCACCCTCGACGACTTCGCCGAGGCCACCGGCCTCGCGCTCCAGGAGGGCGGCTACGAGACCGTGGCCGGTTACATCATCGCCCGGCTGGGTCGGATCGCCGAGGTCGGTGACGTCGTCGACCTCGACGGCGGCCGGCTCGAGGTGACCGCGACCGCCGGGACGCGGATCACGGCCGTGGCTTTCGCGCGGTCGTCCGGAGACGGAGCCGAGGAGTAAGCCAGGCGACGCTCGCGCCGCAGGGGTCGGCGTGGGTCAGGTGGACGTCTGCTTGCCTGCGACCGACTCGGAGACCCCGATCAGGAGCACCGCTGCGACGACCGCCAACACGAACCCCACGACGTTGAGCTCCCAGATGGACCCGGTGCCGAACAGCTGCGCGATCAGCCCCCCGATCAGCGAGCCCACGAGACCGAGCCCGAGGGTGGCGAGCAGCCCCAGCGCCTGCTTCCCGGGCTTGAGGAGGCGGGCAAGCGCCCCGATGACGAGGCCTGCGACAAGGAATCCGATCATGCGGCCAGGCTAGCCCGCGACCCGAGCTCGGCGAGCCGTCAGAGTCCGCTCAGACGGCGGGGATCGTGAACTCGAACACCGAACCGATGCCGTCGGAGTTGCCGCGGGCGACGATCGTGCCGCCGTGGCGGCGCACGATCCGGCGGCAGATCGCGAGGCCGAGCCCGCTGCCGTCGTAGTCGCGGTGAGCCCGGTGGAACTCGTCGAAGACCCTCTTGTGCTCGCCCTCCGGCAGCCCGATGCCGCGGTCGGACACGGCCACCGACACCCGGTCGGGCGACACGGAGCGGGCCGAGAGGGTGACGTGCGGCCGCTCCCCCGGTACGACGTACTTCAGGGCGTTGCCGATCAGGTTGTCGATGACCTGGCGCAGGAGCATCTCGTCGGCGCGGACAGCTGGTAGCGAGCTGAACCGCACGTGACTCCCTGCGGACCGGGCGGCGACGACGTCGGACACCAGCGCCTCCAGGTCGACCGTGGTCGGCTCCAGCCGTCGGTTGCTGCTCGTGGCGTGCTGCAGCAGGCCGCCGATCAGCTCGCGCATCCGCCGCGACGACGCCCGGACCCGGTCGACGAACTCGAGCAGCATCTCGTCGTCGATCCGCTCCCCCGCCTCGAGCTGGTCGGCGACCAGCTCGGTCCAGCCGTCGATGCCGGCCAGCGGGTTGCGCAGGTCGTGGGCGACCACTCCGGCGAACGACGCGAGCTCGGTGCGCATCTCCCGCTCCAACGTGACGTCTCGTACGACGAGCAGGGAGCCGTCCGCGTCGGCGTCGGGCATGGCCACGGTCGACATCGAGACGATCCTCGTGCCGCCCGCGGAGTCGACGACCTCGACCTCGTGCTCGCTGAGGTGCCGGCCCGAGTCGAGCGCGGACTCGGCCTCGGCGACGGCGACCTCGCCCAGCCGCGCGTCGAGGAGCAGCCATCGGTCCGGCCCGTGTCGGCGCGCGCGAAAGGCCGGGTCGTCGTCGGCGGCGCGCGTCACTCTTCCCCCGTTGGTGCAGTCCAGAGCGGGAGGCGAAGGGCCCCCGTCAGCCTTTCCAACGACGCACCCGCTGGGGCATCACGGTCGGGACCGACTGGTCCAGACCAGCCTGGATCAGATGTCGTCGGAGGCGGAGTCCTCGTCGTGGGTGCCGGGGCGCGGCGCCCACGGGAGCTCCTTGGCGGGGCGTACGACGATCAGCCGGTCGCCGCGGGCCAGCTGGGTGACGACGGGGTCGAAGTAGCGGTAGACCTTCTCGTCGCGCACGACCGAGATCACCTGGTCGGGCAGCTGCTGCGGCTGCTTGCCGACCTCGCTCACGAGCAGGTCGCGCTCGGCGACCTCCAGGCCCTCGCCGTACGTCAGGAGGTCCTCCATCACCGAGCCCAGCGTCGGCGACAGCGACGAGAGGCCGAGCAGCCGGCCGACCGCGTCGGAGGAGGTGATCACCGAGTTGGCACCCGACTGGCGCATCAGCGGCGCGTTCTCCTGCTCCTTGACCGCGGCGACGATCCAGGCGTCGGGGTTGAGCTGGCGCACCGTGAGCGCGGCGAGCACGTTGGAGTCGTCACGGTTGGTGGTGATGATGACCTGGTCGGCCTCACCGACGCCCGCGCGGCGCAGCACCTCGCGCCGGGTGGCGTCGCCGGACACGATCGCCAGGCCGTCGGCGTGCGCGTCGGCGACCGCGGTGGGGCTCGGGTCGACGATCACGACCGACTCCCGGTCGAGGCCGTTGTTGACCAGCGTCTCGACCGCGCTGCGGCCCTTGGTGCCGTAGCCGACGACGACGACGTGGTTGCCCATGTGCTTCCTCCATCGAGAGACCCGGAACATCTCGCGGCCCTGTGACGCCAGCACCTCGAGGGTGGTGCCGATCAAGAGGACCAGGAAGGCGATGCGGGCAGGGGTGATGATGAACGCGTTGACCAAGCGGGCGCCGTCCGTGACCGGCGCGATGTCACCGTAGCCAGTCGTGCTCAGGGTGACGGTCGTGTAGTAGATCGCATCCGTGAAGCTGATCGTGTTGGTGGGGTCGTTGCCGTCGACATAGCCCTTCTTGTCGAAGTAGACCAGCAGCGTGGTGCCCACCAGGATCCCGAGCGCGGCGAGGAGGCGGCGCCCCAGCTCCCACCACGGCGACCGCACGACGTCGGGGAGGGAGATGCTGCCCCGGAACGCAGTGCCCGCCAGGTCGTTCGAGTGGTCCTGCACGTGGCGAATCTAGTGGACCCGGACGCGCGATCCGGTCAGGGGCGGTCCTTCGTCATGCGGTTCCTGATCCGGTGCATCAGCTCCATCCGGGCGCGGGTGGTGCTCTTCTGCGGAAATACCGTGTCGAACGCCGCGTTGACCGCCGCGCCGATGAGCACGGCGAGCGCCAGGATGTAGAGCCACAGGAGTACGGCGATCGGCGCGGCGAGCGGCCCGTAGATCGACTTGGAGTCGGCGGCGGTGACCGTCAGCACCCAGCGCAGCACGTAGGAGCCGAGGATCCAGGCGACCAGCGAGAACGTCGCGCCGGGCAGGTTGAACACGTGGTAGAGCGTGGCGAGGAAGCAGATGCTGAGGATGACGACGACCGGCCAGTAGAAGCTCATCACGAAGCCGGCGCGCTCCGGCAGCACCTCGGACACCAGACGCGGACCCGCGACCACCAACGGGATCGAGACCGCGCCGGTGACCATGGCCATGATGTAGAGCACGAACGACAGGGCCCGGGTCTTGACGATCCCGCGGTGCCCCCCGAGCCCGTGCATGATCGTGATCGTGTCGACGAAGACGCTGAGCGCCCGCGACCCCGACCACAGGGCCAGCACGAAGCCC
>JBAZRQ010000210.1:0-4918 GCA_041662925.1 Nocardioides sp.
GAACGCGTCGGCCTCGGAGGTGTAGGCGAGCGTGAACGCGTGCGACGCCGTACCGACCGTGGGCACGCCGTACTGCCGTCCGGCCGCGAGGTTGCTGGTCGACGCGAAGCCCGCGACGTACGCCGCGCGCGCGGCGGCCACCGCGGCCTGCTCGTGGGTGCGGCGGCCGCCCATCTCCACCAGGGGACGGCCGCCGGCCGCGGTGACCATCCGGGCCGCGGCGCTCGCGACCGCCGTGTCGTGGTTGAGCACGCTCAGCACGAGCGTCTCGAGCACGACGCACTCCGCGAGGGTGCCGGTCACGGTCAGGATCGGGCTGTGAGGGAAGAAGACCTCGCCCTCACGGAAGCCATCGACGTCGCCGCTGAACCGGAAGTCGCGCAGGTACGCCGCGGTCTGCTCGTCGACCACGCCCTCGGCCTGCAGCCACGCGACCTCGTCGGCGTCGAAGCGGAAGCCGGCGATCAGGTCGAGCAGCCGCCCGGTGCCCCCGACGATGCCGTAGCGACGCCCTGCGGGGAGCCGACGCGCGAACGCCTCGAAGACGGCGGGATGCTCGGCGGTGCCGTCGGCGACCCACGCGGAGAGCATGGTCAGCTCGTAGCGGTCGGTGAGCAGACCGGCCGAGGCCGGGCGCGGGGAGTCCATGACTCAGTCGACCACGGCGTCGAGCTCGACCTCGACCAGCCACCGCGGGTCGAGCAGCCCGGCGACGACGACCATCGTGCTCGCCGGGCGCACCGACCCGAAGACCTCCCCGTGCACCGCGCCGACGGGGTCGGCCAGGCCGGCGGACACGACGTACTGCCGGGTGCGGACGACGTCCTCGACCCTCCCGCCCAGGTCGGTGAGGGCTGCCAGGGCGATCTCCCAGCAGCGACGCGCCTGGACCGCGGGGTCCGGGTCGACCTCACCGTCGGGCCACACGGGAGCGGTCCCGCTGACGGCGATCGTGCGGCCGACGCGGACGGCGCGGCTGAACCCGATCGAGCTCTCGAAGGGGGACCCGGAGACGGCGTGCGTTCGTTCCATGTCCCGAAACCTAGTTGCCGGGTCAGAGGGAGGAGACCAGGCCCGCCAGGGGCGGGGGCACCCGGTCGAGGTCGAGTGCCTCCACCAGCAGTCCTGCGTAGCGCAGCTTGTGCCCCGAGTGGGACGAGAAGAAGCGGTGCAGCTGGGCGCTCACGGGACGGTCACGGTGCGCCGCCTGCTTCTGGAGGGTCTGGAAGGACGCAAGCCCGCCCTCGGTCGCGATCACCTGCAGCACCCGTTCGGTTCCGACCGAGCGGATCAGCTCGTCCTCGAGGTCCGCGTCGCAGCGGTGGAAGCCGGCCGGGTCGGTGCCGGTGCGCGCCAGGACCTTGGCGACGTACGTCGCCGCGCTCGCGTCGTACAGCCCGAGGGTGCGCCGGCGCCGGTCCGCGGCGGCGAGGTGCCTGCCGAGGTTGGTGATGCCCTGCAACGGCACCACGTCGACCCCGTCGAGGTCGCGTCCGAGACGCCGCGCCAAGGTGACGACGGCGCGCTCGTCGCTCGCACCCTCGACGAGCACGAGCGGGCCCGGGTGCATCCCGCCAAGGTAATCGGGGTGAGGGACGTCGGCGAGGGCTTATACAGTCGCGGCCGTGAGCGAGTCGATGATCCGGGCGGTCGGTCTGCGCAAGTCGTTCGGCGACTTCGAGGCGGTCAAGGGCATCGACGTCGACGTACGCCGGGGCGAGTCGTTCGGCTTCCTGGGCCCCAACGGCGCCGGCAAGTCCTCGACGATGCGGATGATCGCTGCCGTCTCGCCGATCAGCGGCGGAGAGCTGCGGATCCTCGGCATGGACCCGGCCGTCGACGGGCCGACGATCCGGGGCCGGCTCGGGGTCTGCCCGCAGGAGGACACCCTCGACAACGAGCTCAACGTGCGCGACAACCTCTACATCTACGGTCGCTACTTCGGCATCCCCAAGGCCGAGGTCAGCGCGCGGGTCGACGAGCTGCTCGAGTTCGTGCAGCTCACCGAGAAGGCCAAGGCCAAGGTCGAGGACCTCTCCGGCGGCATGAAGCGCCGGCTCACCATCGCCCGCAGCCTGGTCAACCGGCCCGACCTGCTGCTGCTCGACGAGCCGACCACGGGCCTGGACCCGCAGGCGCGCCACGTCCTGTGGGACCGGCTCTTCCGGCTCAAGCAGTCCGGCGTGACGCTGGTCCTCACGACCCACTACATGGACGAGGCCGAGCAGCTCTGCGACCGGCTGGTCGTCATGGACAAGGGCCTGATCGTCGCGGAGGGCTCGCCGCTCACGCTGATCCGCGAGCACTCGACGCGCGAGGTCGCCGAGCTCCGCTTCGGCGTGGCCGAGGAGGGCGCCAGCCACGAGGCGCTGGCCGAGAAGATCGCCGACCTCGGTGAGCGGGTCGAGGCCCTTCCCGACCGCCTGCTCGTCTACAGCGACGACGGCGAGGAGGTCATCGCCAAGGTGCACGAGCGCGGCCTGAGGCCGGTCGCCACCCTGGTCCGGCGGTCCTCCCTCGAGGACGTCTTCCTGCGCCTCACCGGCCGGACGCTGGTGGACTGATGGCCGCCACGAGCGACCTGTCGCTCCTCGAGGGGACGCGTCGCCAGTCGGACTACTGGCTGACCGTCTACAAGCGCACGTGGCGCGGCTCGATCATCTCCTCGTTCGTGTCGCCGCTCTTCTACGTGCTCGCCATGGGCGTGCTGCTCGGCGGCTTCATCGAGGGCGACCCGGACAAGCTCGAGGGCGCGACGTCCTACCTCGCCTTCATCGTCCCCGGCCTGGTCGCGGCCCACGCCATGCAGACCGCGGTGGGGGAGACGACCTACCCCGTCATGGGCGCCATCAAGTGGCACAAGTCCTACTTCGCCCAGCTCGCGACCCCGCTGGCACCGGTCCACCTCGTCGCCGGGCACCTGATGTTCGTGCTGGCGCGACTCGTCACGTCGTGCGCGGTCTTCATGCTGGTGCTGGTGCCGTTCGGTGTCTTCGAGTCCTGGTGGGGGCCGTTCCTGGCCTTCGCGTCGCAGCTGCTCGTGGGCATGGTGTTCGCCGCGCTGGTCTTCGGCTTCAGCGCCCGGCTGCGCTCGGAGGAAGGCTTCGGCGTGCTCTTCCGCCTCGGTGTCTTCCCGCTCTTCCTGTTCAGCGGGGCGTTCTTCCCGGTCGACAACCTCGGCTCGGTCGGGTCGTTCCTGGCCAGGCTCACGCCGCTGTGGCACGGGGTCAACCTGTCGCGGATGTTCTCCATCGACGCGGTCGACTGGTCGACCGCCGCGGTCAACGTCGCCGTGCTCGTGACGCTACTCGTCGTCGGGTGGTTCTGGGCGGTCTCGGGGCTGACCAAGAGGCTGGTCACATGAGCGCGCTGGCGAGCGACCCCGCCTCCCAGGTCACCCCGCTCACGCCGGTCCAGGCGTTGCGGCTGCTGGTGCTGCGCAACTACATCGTCTACCGCCAGGCGTGGAAGCTCTTCATCACCGGCTTCCTCGAGCCGGTCTTCTACCTGCTCTCGATCGGCATCGGCGTCGGGCAGCTGATCGACACCTTCGAGTTCAACGGCCGGGCGATCCCCTATGCCGAGTTCGTCGCGCCGGCGATGCTCGCGGCCTCGGCGTTCAACGGCGCACTGCTCGACTCGACCTACAACGTCTTCTTCAAGCTCAAGTACGACAAGCTCTACGACCAGATGCTCGCCACGCCGCTCTCGACCACCGACATCGCCCGCGGCGAGATCGTGTGGGGCCAGCTGCGTGGCGGCACCTACTCGGCCGCGTTCCTGCTCGTCATGGCCGCGCTCGGGCTGATCCAGTCGTGGTGGGCGCTGCTGGCGCTGCCGGCCGCGCTGCTGATCGGCTTCGCGTTCAGCGCGGTCTTCATGGCGGCCACGACCTGGATGAAGTCCTGGCAGGACTTCGACAAGATCACCCTGGTCCAGCTGCCGCTGTTCCTCTTCTCCGCGACCTTCTTCCCGATCACCGCCTTCGACGGGTGGCTGCGCTGGGTGGTCGAGGCGACGCCGCTCTACCGCGGCGTGGTGCTGTGCCGCGAGCTCACGACCGGGGCCGTGTCGTGGGCCTCGGCGGTCTCGGTCGTCTACCTCGTGGTGATGGGCCTCGTCGGGCTGGCCGTCGTACGCCGCCGGCTGAGCACGTTGCTTCTCACCTGAACGTGGTTACCGTGTCCACATGACCAAGCCGGTTGTCGCCGCCGCGGTGGTGGTGGTCCTCGCCGTGGTGGCCGGGGTCGGCCTGTGGGCCTTCCAGCCCTGGAAGGTCTTCACCAGCAGCGAGGTGGACGAGCCGCTGCCCTCGGTCGCGGTGGACCAGCGCTCGACCTCCGCCCCTGGCCCCTCGTCCCCGGGAGCCTCCGGGACGCCCGCCGAGCCCGAGCCCGAGATCGTGGAGCTCGGCCAGGGTGAGTTCGAGGACGCCGAGCACGACACGTCCGGCCAGGCGCTGGTGCTGCAGCTCGCCGACGGCAGCCGCTTCCTCCGGCTCGAGGACCTCGCGTCCTCCGACGGGCCCGACCTCCACGTGTGGCTGACCGACCAGCCGAGCGGCGGGGACTGGGGCTCCTACGACGACGGCCGCTACCTGCGTCTCGGCGACCTCAAGGCCACCCACGGCAACCAGAACTACGAGATCCCCGACGACGCCGACCTGGCCGACTTCACCTCCGTGGTCATCTGGTGCGACCGGTTCAACGTCGCCTTCGGCACCGCGCCGATCGCCCTCGGCTGACCGCATACCCACGGACTCTGGCAGGAACCCGGCGGACCGCGGTCGGTCCC
Source organism: Nocardioides sp. (assembly GCA_041662925.1). Taxonomy (GTDB): domain Bacteria; phylum Actinomycetota; class Actinomycetes; order Propionibacteriales; family Nocardioidaceae; genus Nocardioides. Next base: position 4,795 of record JBAZRQ010000210.1, read on the forward strand.
GGTTGAGAGGATGACGCCATGTCCAGCGCCCCGCCCGTCCCACCCGTCCAGCCCGACACCAAGGACTGGACCTGGGTGCTGACGCGGTCCTGCCCCGAGTGCGGGTTCGTCGCGTCCGAGGCCG
>JBAZRQ010000211.1:0-4917 GCA_041662925.1 Nocardioides sp.
GGGTGAGGCGCAGTCGACGCCCGGCTCGATGCCGCGGATGGCGGCGATCTCGTCGCTCACCTTGGCGCCGGGCAGCATCCCGCCCAGGCCCGGCTTGGCGCCCTGGGACAGCTTGATCTCCAGCGCCCGCACCGGGGCCTCGGCAACGAGGTCCTTGAGCCGCGCGAGGTCGAAGCGACCGTCGCGGTCACGGCAGCCGAAGTACGACGTACCGATCTGGAAGACCAGCTCCCCGCCCTTGCGGTGGTACGCCGAGAGCCCGCCCTCGCCGGTGTTGTGCAGGCAGCCGGTGAGCGCGGCGCCCCGGTTGAGCGCTTCGATGGCGTTGGCCGACAGCGAGCCGAAGCTCATGCCGGAGATGTTGATGACCGAGCCCGGCCGGAACGCATGGGGCCGGCCACGCGCCTCGCCGATGACCTTCGCCGCCGGCAGCGGCACGCCCTCCTCGGCGTGGCGGTGCGTCGCGGCCCCCGGGCCCGCGAACGTGCGGTGCTTGATGATCGGGTAGCCGACGACGTTCTCGACGTCGTTGTCGGTGCCGAAGCCGAAGTAGGAGTTCTCCAGCTTCGACGACGCGTAGACCCACCGGCGCTGGTCGCGGCTGAACGGCCGCTCCTCGTCGTTCGAGGTGACGATGTACTGCCGCAGCTCGGGCCCGAAACGCTCCAGCTGGAAGCGCAGGTGCCCGATGATCGGGAAGTTGCGCAGGATCGCGTGCTTGCGCTGGGACACGTCGTGCGCAGCCACGGCGCCCAGCGCCGCGGCGCCGAGGGCTACTGCCCGGGAGAGCTTCATGCCCCATCAGTACCCGGATCCGGGATCGGGTGACAGCGTCAGCGGATGCGGGTCTTGCGCATCATCCGCAGCCCCGAGAGCATCCCCTTCACGTAGGCGTCGTAGTCCTGGCCGGGCCGGGCGCCCATCACCTGCTTCTTGAGCACGGCGAGGTTCTGGACGTCGGTGTACTTGGTCAGGCCCTGGTCGCCGTGCCGTGCGCCGACACCCGACTGCTTGACCCCACCCGAGGGCGTGCCCTTGGACGCGAACGCCGTGGCCAGGATGTCGTTGACGTTGACGTTGCCCGACTCGATCCGCATCGCCACGGCGGTGGCCCGGTCGAGGTCGGTGCCCCAGACCGAGGCGTTGAGGCCGTACTCCGTGTCGTTGGCGAGCGCGACCGCCTCGTCGACGGTGGAGTAGCGGTGCAGCGCCACGACCGGGCCGAAGGTCTCGGTCGCGCCCGCGAGCATGTCCTTGGTGACGCCCTCGAGGATGGTCGGCTCGAAGAACGCCGGGCCGAGGTCGGGGCGCGCCTTGCCGCCGGTGACGACGGTGGCGCCCTTGGCCACCGCGTCCTCGACGTGCGACTGGACGCGCTCCTTGTGGTCGGGCGAGACGAGCGAGCCCATCTCCGGGCCGAAGTCGTAGGACGCCCCCACCTTCAGCGCCTCGGCGGCCGCCACGAACTTCGTCTTGAACTCGTCGTAGCGGGACTCGGGGAGGTAGATCCGCTCGATGTGCATGCAGATCTGTCCGGTGTTGCCGAAGACGCCGAACACGGCACCCTGGACGGTCTCCTCCATGTCGGCGTCGTCGAGGACGATCATCGGGTTCTTGCCGCCGAGCTCGAGGCAGCAGCCGATCAGGTTGCGGCCGGCGCGCTCGCCGATCACCCGGCCGGTCGCGGTGGAGCCGGTGAACATCACGTAGTTGGCGTTGTCGATCAGCGTCGGCCCGACGTCGGGGCCCTCACCGCACACCACCTGGAACAGGCCCTGGGGAAGCCCCGCCTCCTCGAGCATCGAGATGCCGTAGAGCGGCGACAGCGCGGTCTTGTTGTCGGGCTTGAGCACGACGCCGTTGCCGGCGATCAGCGCGGTGATCGCGTCGGACATGCCGGTGGCGAACGGGAAGTTCCACGGTGCGATCACCCCGACGACGCCCTTGGGCTGGCGGATCTCGGTCGACGTGGTGAGGAACGGGATCGGGCCGCCGCGCTTGGTCGGCGCCAGCAGCTTGGGCGCCCGCTTGATGTAGTGGCTCATCACCATCGGCGGGTCGCAGCTCTCCTCGATCGCCATCCGCCGGTTCTTGCCGCTCTCGACCTGGATCAGGTCGGTCGTGGTGACCGCGTTGTCGATGAAGAGCTTGTGCGCGCGCTTGAACACGGCGAGCCGCTTGGACAGTGGCCACTTCGCCCACTCGTGCTGCGCCTTGCGAGCCGTCGCGAACGCCTGCTCGATGTCGGCCGGGGTCGACTGCGGGAGCTCGACGAGCACCTCGCCGGAGTAGACCTCGGTCAGCTTCCAGGTGCCACCACTGGTAGAGGGCACCCGGGAGACGAGCTTCTGGAGGAAGGCGTCGGTGATCGACGCGGGCCGCTGGAGAGTCATGGGTCAGTGCCCCTTAGAGAGTGTTGCCGAGGACGATGTCGGCGCCGCGCTCGCCGATCATGATCGCGGGCGCGTTGGTGTTGCCGCCGGTGATCGACGGCATGATCGAGGCGTCGCAGACGCGGAGCCCCTCGATGCCGCGCACCTTGAGGTCCGGTCCGACGACGGCCAGCTCGTCGACGCCCATCCGACAGGTGCCGACGCCGTGGTAGACCGACGTGGCCCGGTTGAGGATCGCCTGGCGCAGGTCGCTGCCGCGGAGGTTCTTGCCCGGGTGGATCTCCTCCTTGACCGCACCACCGAAGGCGGCCCCGGCCATGATCTCGCGCACCATCTCGGAGCCCTCGGCCAGCACCTCCAGGTCGGCGTTGTCGGCGAGGTACTGGAAGTCGATCAGCGGCGCGGCCTTCGGGTCGGACGACGCGAGGCGCAGCGTGCCGCGGCTCTTGGGGTAGATCAGCGTCGACAGCAACGTGATCGACGTACGCGGGTCGACCTTGTGCTGGACCGGCTCGTCCTGGTTGGGCGAGACGTAGGACCACGGCAGCAGGTGCAGCTGCAGGTCGGGTACGTCGGTCGCCTGCGACGTACGCAGGAACGCGACCGCTTCGAAGACCGAGTTGGCCAGGAACGTCTTGCCGGGCCGCATCGCCTCCTTGGCCACCCCCTTGGCGAAGAAGAACGCGTTGCCGCGCATCTTCGACGTGGTGGTGTGGAAGGTCAGCGCGTGGAACATGTGGTCGTGCAGGTTGTCGCCCACCGGCAGGTCGGCGAGGACCTTGATGCCGTGGTCGTTGAGGTGCTGGGCGTGGCCGATGCCGGAGAGCATCAGCAGCTGGGCCGAGCCGACGAAGCCCGCGGAGAGGATGACCTCCTTGCCGGCGCGGACGGTGCGCCGCGAGCCGTCCTTGTCGGTGACCTCGACGCCGGTCGCCCGGCCGTTCTCGATGTTGACCCTGGTGACGAGCACCTGCGACTGCAGCTGGAGGGTGGGGACGTCGAGGTTGTGGATGTAGCCGCGCGAGGCGCTGTAGCGCAGGCCGCCGGCGGCGTTCTGCTGCATCCGGCTGACGCCCTCCTGCGACTCCGCGTTGTAGTCGTCGAGGATCTTCACGCCGAGGGTGTCCGACGTGGCCTGGATGAACTGGAGCGAGCCTTCCTGCGGCGCCTTGTTGCGGGTGACCTTGATCGGCCCGCCCGCGCCGCGGTAGTCGTCGGCACCGCCCTCGAAGTCCTCCATCCGCTGGTAGGCGGCGTTGACCTCGTCGGCCGACCAGCCGGTGTTGCCCTCGGCGGCCCAGGAGTCGTAGTTGGCGCGGTTGCCGCGCACGTAGACCATGCCGTTGATGGAGCTCGACCCGCCGACCACCTTGCCGCGCGGCACCGGCATCTTGCGGTCGAGGATGTGCTTCTGCGGCGTGGAGTAGAAGCCCCAGTCGACCCGCGCCTTGATCTGCGGCACGGAGTGCATCGGGCCGATCATCCCCGGCTTCTTCACGAGGTACTGCTCGTCGCTCTTACCCGCCTCGAGCACGATCACGCTGGCCCCGGACTGGGCCAGGCGACCGGCGATGGCGGCGCCGGAGCTGCCGGATCCGACGACCACGTAGTCGGCTTCGTTGTTGTACGGGGCAGCCTTGGCCATAGTCACGTTCCTCGTTCGGGGTCTGGGTGTTGCCGGCGATAACTGTAACGCGTTCTAGTTTGCTCCGTACAGGGCTCTCACAGCAGGATCGGCCCCGTGCAGATCCTCTCGATCCAGTCGTCCGTGGCCTACGGGCACGTCGGCAACTCCGCCGCCGTCTTCCCGCTGCAGCGGCTCGGCCACGAGGTGTGGCCGGTGATCACCGTGCACTTCTCCAACCACCCCGGGTACGGCGCCTGGCGCGGGCCGCTGCTCGCACCGTCCGACGTCGCTGACGTGATCGCCGGCATCGGCGACCGGGGCGTGCTCGGCCAGGTCGACGCCGTGCTGTCCGGCTACCAGGGCGACCCGGCGATGGGCGCGGTGATCCTGGACGCCGTCGCCACCGTCAAGGCGGCCAACCCCGAGGCCGTCTTCTGCTGCGACCCGGTCATGGGCGACGTCGGCCGCGGCATGTTCGTGCGCCCCGGCATCCCGGAGTTCCTGCGCGACACGGTGGTCCCGGCCGCCGACATCATCACGCCCAACCACTTCGAGCTCGACTTCCTCGCCGGCACGACCACTGGCACCACACCTGGGACCCTGGACGAGGTGCTCGCCGCGGTCGACACGGTCCGCGCGCGCGGACCACGCGACGTACTCGTGACCAGCGTGCTGCACTCCGCCTCCGCGCCCGACACCCTCGACGTGGTCGCCGTCTCCGACGAGGGCGCGTGGGTGGTCACCACGCCGCTGCTGCCGATCACGCCCAACGGCTGCGGCGACCTCACCGCAGCCCTCTACCTCGCCCACCTGCGCACCACCGGCTTGCCCGCTGTCGCTCTGGCCCGGACCACGTCGTCGGTCTTCGCGATCCCCGAGGCCACGCTCGCCGCAGGC
>JBAZRQ010000212.1:0-4908 GCA_041662925.1 Nocardioides sp.
GGGCGGCCGACGCCGACGGCTCCCACGTGATCCAGGTCTACGTCGAGCAGCGCGACCGTTCGGCCGAGGAGATGACCACCCTCGAGATCACCGTCCCCGACCCCGCCGTCACGGCAACGCTGCAGAGCGGCGAGGACCTGACCGGCAACCAGTGCAACGACCTCGTGACCGGCGAGGTCAGCGACGAGCAGTCGATCGTCGAGGGCAGCGGCACGATGACCCTCGACCCGCCGAGCACCGACCACGGCTACGTCCGCGGCACCCTGACCATGACCGGCCTCGTCGCCGAGGACGGGACCGTCCTGCCCGACCTCACCATCGAGTCCGACACGATCGGCTTCTACGCCGGCTGACCACCACGGAAAGTACGGAACGTTTTCGACGCTTCCGGCCGGGATCTGGGTCGATTTCGTTCCGTACTTTCCGGCCGGGCCGGATTCACTCAGCCATGGGGATGCGGACACCACGGTCGGAGGCCACTTGGGAGGCGCGGTCGTAGCCGGCGTCGACGTGGCGGATCACGCCCATCCCGGGGTCGTTGGTGAGGACGCGCTCGATCTTGGCGGCGGCCAGGGGGGTGCCGTCGGCGACGCAGACCTGGCCGGCGTGCAGCGAGCGGCCCATGCCGACGCCGCCGCCGTGGTGGAACGACACCCAGGTGGCGCCCGACGCGGTGTTGACCAGGGCGTTGAGGATCGCCCAGTCGGCGATGGCGTCGGAGCCGTCGAGCATCGCCTCGGTCTCGCGGTACGGCGAGGCGACGGAGCCGCAGTCGAGGTGGTCGCGGCCGATCACGATCGGCGCCTTCAGCTCACCCGACGCGACCATCTCGTTGAAGCGCAGCCCCGCGAGGTGGCGCTCGCCGTAGCCCAGCCAGCAGATCCGCGCCGGCAGCCCCTGGTAGGCCACCCGCTCCCCGGCCATGGTGATCCACTTCCGTAGGCGGTCGTTGTCGGGAAACAGCTCGAGGATCGCCCGGTCGGTCGCCGCGATGTCGGCCGGGTCGCCGGACAGCGCCGCCCAGCGGAACGGCCCCTTGCCCTCGCAGAACAGCGGCCGGATGTAGGCCGGCACGAAGCCGGGGAACTCGAAGGCCCGGTCGTAGCCGCCCTTGCGGGCCTCGTCGCGGATCGAGTTGCCGTAGTCGAACACCTCGGCCCCGCCGTCCTGGAGCTCCACCATCGCCCGCACGTGGGTCGCCATCGACTCCCGCGCCCGCTTGGTGAACCCGACCGGGTCGGCCTCGCGCTCGGTCGCCCAGTCGTCGAACGACGTGCCGGCCGGCAGGTAGTAGAGCGGGTCGTGGGCGGACGTCTGGTCGGTGACGATGTCGATCGGAGCTTGGGTCTCGAGCAGCTCGGGCAGCATCACGGCGGCGTTGCCGAGCACGCCGATCGACAGCGGCCGCCGCTCGTCGCGCGCCGCCACCGCCATCTCGACCGCCTCGGCCAGCGACGCCGCCTGGACGTCGAGGTAGCGGTGCTCGATGCGGCGCGTGATCCGCGACTGGTCGCACTCGATGCAGATGACCACGCCGTCGTTCATGGTGACCGCCAGCGGCTGGGCACCGCCCATGCCGCCGAGACCGGCGGTGACCGTGATCGTGCCCGCCAGCGTCCCCCCGAAGCGCTTGTCGGCCACGGCCGCGAAGGTCTCGAACGTGCCCTGCAGGATCCCCTGGGTGCCGATGTAGATCCAGGAGCCGGCGGTCATCTGGCCGTACATCGTCAGCCCGAGGTCCTCCAGCCGGCGGAACTCCTCCCAGTTGGCCCAGTCGCCGACCAGGTTGGAGTTGGCGATCAGCACCCGCGGCGCCCACTCGTGGGTGCGCATGACCCCGACCGGCTTGCCCGACTGCACCAGCATCGTCTCGTCGTCGCCGAGCGTGCGCAGGGTGCGCACCAGGGCGTCGTACGCCTCCCAGCTGCGCGCGGCCCGGCCGGTGCCGCCGTAGACGACGAGGTCCTCGGGCCGCTCGGCGACCTCGGGGTCGAGGTTGTTCATCAGCATCCGCAGCGGCGCCTCGGTCTGCCACGACCGCGCGGTCAGCTCGGTGCCGGTGGCCGCGTGGATCGGCAGCCGCGGGTTGGGGGTGGACGAGTCGGTCATGCGAGCTCTCCGATCACTTCTTCGACGGCGGCGACGACGGCCCCGGACCGCACCAGCTCGACCGCGGTCTCGATCTCCGGGGACAGGTGGCGGTCGGGGCCGGGGCCCTCGACCCCACCCTCCCGCAGCAGCCGTACGACGGCAGCGGTGGCGGGAGACGGGGTGAGCGGCGCGCGCAGGTCGAGCGCCCGGGCGGCGGTGAGCACCTCGATGGCCACGACGCGAGTGAGACCGTCGACCGAGCGGCGCAGCTTGCGGGCCGCGGACCAGCCCATCGAGACGTGGTCCTCCTGCATCGCGCTCGACGGGATCGAGTCGACCGACGCGGGCACGGCGAGCCGCTTCATCTCGGAGACGATCGCGGCCTGGGTGTACTGCGCGATCATCAGCCCGCTGTCGACGCCCGGGTCGTGCGCGAGGAACGGCGGCAGCCCGTGGCTGCGCGACTTGTCGAGGAAACGGTCGGTGCGGCGCTCGCTCATGCTCGCCACGTCCGCCGCGACGATCGCGAGGAAGTCGAGCACGTAGGCGACCGGGGCTCCGTGGAAGTTGCCGTTGCTCTCCACCCGGTCACCCACCACCACCGGGTTGTCCACGGCACTGGCCAGCTCACGACCGGCGACCGTGGCGGCGTGCTCGACGGTGTCGCGCGCGGCCCCGTTGACCTGCGGGGAGCAGCGCAGCGAGTAGGCGTCCTGCACCCGGTTGCAGTCGGGCCCCCGGTGCGACGCGACGACGCCGGAGTCGGCGAGCAGGCGGGTCAGGTTGGCGGCCGACAGCGCCTGGCCGGGGTGGGGTCGGATCGCCTGCAGGTCGGCGGCGAAGACCCGGTCGGTGCCGAGCTGGGCCTCGACCGACATGGCGGCCGCGACGTCCGCCGTGCGCAGCAGCCGGCGCAGGTCGGCGATCGCCAGCACCAGCATGCCGAGCATGCCGTCGGTGCCGTTGATCAGCGCCAGCCCCTCCTTGGCCGCGAGTTCGACCGGCACCAGCCCGGCCGCGGCCAGCGCCTCCGCGGCGGGCAGCAGGGCCCCCGACGCGTCACGCACCGGACCCTCCCCCATGAGCGCCAGCGCACAGTGGGCCAGCGGCGCCAGGTCCCCCGAACAGCCGAGCGAGCCGTACTCGTGCACGACCGGCGTGATGCCGTGGCTGACCAGGTCGGCCAGCAGCTGCGCCGTCTCCCGCCGTACGCCGGTGTGCCCCGTCGCGAGCGTGGACAGCCGCAGCAGCATCAGCGCACGCACCACCTCGCGCTCGACCTCGGGGCCGGAGCCGGCCGCGTGGGACCGGACCAGCGAACGCTGGAGCTGGGCGCGCATCTCGGCGGGGATGTGCCGGGTGGCCAGGGCGCCGAACCCGGTCGAGATGCCGTAGGCGGGAGTGGCCGCGGCGGCGAGCCCGTCCACCACCCCCCGCGCACGGTCGATCGCGGCAACGGCCTCGTCACCGAGCACCACCGGGGCTCCGTCCCGGGCCACGGACACGACGTCCTCCAGGCTCAGGGGGCCGACGTCCACGACGACCCGGCGAGACGTCGTGGCCGGCGACTGAGGCAATGTCATGGGCCCATCCAACGCTCCCGTGCCCTCCGGCGACAGCCCACCCTGCCCGGTTGGGCCGAATCCGACATCTGAGACAGAATGCCCCTAGGGGTGTGCTTCCTCACCCTTTCGGGCAATAACGAGGCACGACACCGAATCGTTGTCCACTTGTAAGTTGCGCGGGGCCGGGGGGCCCGTCGACCGGCTAGATCTATCTAGGAGTCACCAATGCGCACGTCTGTCCGTCTGGGAACCATGGCCGCGAGCGCCGGCCTCATCGCCGCCGCCCTTACCGCCGCACCCGTCACCACGTCCGCCTCGCCGGCCTCACCCGCCGCACAACAGACGGTCAAGACCAACTTCGCCCTGTTCGCGAACGGCTACGGCACCCGCGTCCAAGGTGGCGCGCTGCCCGCCGGCTCCGACGGCACGGCGTTCTCGGCGATCGCCTGCACCGTCCGGGCCGGTGTCGAGCGGGGCAACCACGAGGCCGAGGTCACGGTCCCCGGTCTGGGCACCCTGAGCGCGGTTCGCACACGCCTGTGGACCGAGAAGAAGGGCGCCGTCGTCTCGTCGTACTCGACCCACCGGATCGCCGAGATCATCCTCGGCGAGAGCTCCATGGGCAAGCTCTCCATCGAGGGCGTCCGGTCGCTGTCGCGGGCCTACCACGACGGCAACCGCTTCCGGACCCAGTCCGAGACCGAGGTCGCGAAGATCGTGTTCACGCCGTCCGGCGGTGAGGCGCAGGTCCTCGCGATCCCGACTCCGGGACAGCCGATCGTCGTGCCCGGGCTTGCCCGCATCGCCGTGGGCAACACGGTGTCGAAGTCGATCACCGACGGCGTCCGGGTCTCCTCGGACGCGCTCGACATCCAGGTCTTCCCGACCGACACCCGCGTCCGGATCGCCCACACCGCAGCCAAGATCCAGCGGGGCGCGCCGTTCGGGACCTTCCGCGGCTACTCCGCGGGCGTCCGGGCCCGGGCCCTGGCCGACAACGTCAGCGTCGGCCGTACGCCGCTGTCGCTCATGCCCTGCAAGGGCACCAAGGGCGTCGTGAAGCACAAGGCGATCGCCCATGTCGACCTCGGCGGCCAGGCAATCGTCCGTGGCCTCGACAGCGAGCAGATGGGCCGCCAGCGCCCCGGCTTCGCCACCGCCTACGAGCTGGGCAACGTCGCCAAGATCAACCTCGGTGACGGCGCGCTCGTCGTCAACGCGATCGTCGGCAAGGCCAACGTCACCCGCAAGG
>JBAZRQ010000213.1:0-4903 GCA_041662925.1 Nocardioides sp.
TGTCGGGATGGACGACGTCGTGTTCGAGCTGGACGCCGAGCTGTGGGTCGCTGAGTCGATGGACCCGTGGGTCTTCGTGACCCTGCCCGCCGACATCGGCGACGAGGTGCGAGAGCTGGCCGGACCACCGCGCGGGTTCGGCTCGGTGCGGGTCGAGGTCACGGTGGGCTCGACCACGTGGCGTACGTCGGTCTTCCCCGACAAGGCACGCCGCTACGTGCTCCCGGTCAAGAAAGCAGTGCGCCGCGCCGAGTCCCTCGAGGTCGGGGACTCGACGCGGCTGCGACTGGTCGTTCTCGGGTGACCGGTCAGGGAGCGACCGGCTGCCCCGTGAGGTGCTTGTAGGTGAAGGCGGTGCCGATCAGGAAGATCGGGATCGTCACCAGCAGGCCCACACCACAGGCGATCGCACCCGCGCCGGCAACGAGGCCGCCGACGATGTACCAGATGAGGGTGGTGCCGATGTTGTCCTTCACCAGGTTGACGCTGGCCTTGATCGCGTCGACCGGGGCCAGGCCCTTGTCCATCACGAAGTAGAGGCTGTAGCTGGTGAGGAAGGCGACTATCAGGCCTGGCAGGTAGCACAGGATCATGCCCACGAACGTCGCCGCCGCGATGATCAGGCTGGTTACGATGACCGACCCGATCTTGTCGAACCTGAAGACGGTCGAGGTCAGGAAGGGCTTGCCCTCGGTGATGTCGAGCGACGCCCGGATCAGCCCGGCGCCGATGACCTGGGCGGCGATCATGATCAGCGCGGTGATCAGGCCGTAGAGGACCAGCCCGAGGATGAAGCTGGTGCCGCCGTCGCAGACGTAGTCGCCGTCGTCCTCGAAGCGGCACTCGTAGTCACTGGTCATCGCGGCCAGGATCCCGAAGCCGATGCCACCGAGCACGGCCATGGCCACGAGCAGGGCGAGCGCGGCGACGATGATCTGGCCGACGTTGGCCTGGAACTTGTTCCAGCCGTACGACAGTGCCGCGCCGAGGTCCCAGCCGGAACCGCCCTGCGGCGGGGCGCCGTAGGCACCCGGGGGCGGAGCGCCGTACCCACCAGGGGGCGGCGGCGGGGGCGGAGGGGGCGGGGTGCTGTCCCCACCCATGGGGGGCTCGGGCGGCATTCCGCCGGGAGGTCCGTAGTTCGACATCGAGGCTCCTTCGTTGGCCCCGCAGGTCCGGGGGTGGCGCGGGTTCCGCTCGAAACTAGCGCTTCCGCACCCTGGCGAACAGAGGCGAAACGCGATGTTGACCCGTCTGACTCCTCACGGGCTCTGTTGACTCGGTTGTCAGGATGGGGGGATGGGACGCCGGGCACCACGTCAGGACATCGACGAGTCCTCCGTGGAGGTCGGTGACGCCCCGGACGCGGTGGCCGGGACGACCGCGGTCGGCGTCGCGCTGAGGCACGCTGTCGAGCAGATGGGGGTCACCCGGACGGCGCGGACGCTGCGCAAGCTCAACCAGGCCGACGGCTTCGACTGCCAGGGCTGCGCGTGGCCGGACCCGGACCCCGAGCACCGCCACCCGGCCGAGTTCTGCGAGAACGGCGCCAAGGCCGTGACCGAGGAGGCCACCCGCCGGATGCTGGAGCGGCCCTTCTTCGAGCAGCACTCCCTGGCCGACCTGCGGGACCGGACCGACTACTGGCTCGGCCAGCAGGGCCGGATCACCGAGCCGATGGTGCTGCGGGCGGGCGCGACCCACTACGAGCCGGTCTCGTGGGACGACGCCTTCGCCCTGGTGTCCGGCCACCTGCGTGGCCTCGCGTCCCCGGACGAGGCGGTCTTCTACACCTCGGGCAAGACCTCCAACGAGGCGGCGTTCGCCTACCAGCTGTTCGTGCGCGCGTTCGGGACCAACAACCTGCCCGACTGCTCCAACATGTGCCACGAGTCGACGTCGGTCGCGCTCGCCGAGACCATCGGCATCGGCAAGGGCTCGGTCAGCCTCGACGACATCCACCAGGCCTCGCTGATCGTGGTCGCCGGCCAGAACCCCGGCACCAACCACCCACGGATGCTGACCGCGCTCGAGGAGGCCAAGCGCCGGGGCGCCCGGATCCTCGCGGTCAACCCGCTGCGCGAGGCCGGGCTGGTGCGCTTCAAGAACCCCCAGAAGGCGCGCGGCATCGTCGGCCACGGCACCGCGCTCGCGGACCTGCACCTGCCGGTGCGGGTCAATGGCGACCTCGCCCTGTTCCAGGCGATCGGTGCGCTGCTCCTGGAGTGGGGCGCCGTCGACGACGACTTCATCGCCCACCACACAGTCGGCTTCGACGCGTGGCGGGCACACCTCGCCGAGCTCGACTGGGACGTCGTCGTACGTGCCACCGGGCTCACGCGGGCCCAGGTCGAGGAGGCGGCGCGGATGTTCCGCGACTCCGACGCGACGGTGCTGTGCTGGGCGATGGGCATCACCCAGCACCGCAACTCGGTGGCCACGGTCAAGGAGTTCGTCAACGTCATCCTCGCCCAGGGCAACATCGGCAAGCCCGGCGCCGGGCTGTGCCCCGTACGCGGGCACTCCAACGTCCAGGGCGACCGCACCATGGGCATCTGGGAGCGCGCGACGCCGGCGTTCCTCGACGCGCTGCAGGCCGAGTTCGGCTTCGACCCGCCGCGCGAGCCGGGTCTCGACACCGTCCACGCCATCCGCGCGCTGCGCGACGGCCGGGCCCGGGTGTTCGTCGGCATGGGCGGCAACTTCGTCTCCGCGGCACCCGACACCGAGGTCACCGAGGACGCGATGCGCAACGCCGACCTCACGGTGCACGTCTCCACCAAGCTCAACCGCTCCCACGTGGTGACCGGCCGCGAGGCCCTGATCCTCCCGGCGCTCGGCCGCTCCGAGCGCGACCGCACCGGCGGCCGCGACCAGCGGGTCTCGGTCGAGGACTCGATGTCGGCGGTGCATGCCTCGCGCGGCCCGCTGCCCCCGGCCTCGCCGCACCTGCGCTCCGAGGTCGACATCGTCTGCTCGCTGGCCGAGGCCACCCTGGGCACCACCCACGACCTGCCGTGGGCGGATTTCCGGTCCGACTACACCGCCATCCGCCGCCGGATCGCCAACGTCGTGCCGGGCTGCGCGGCGTACGACGAGAAGGTCGACCGGCCGGGAGGCTTCGTGCTGCCGCATCCTCCACGCGACTCCCGGACCTTCCCGACCGCCGTCGGGCTGGCGGTCTTCTCGGTCAGCCCGATCGACGTGCTGCACGTGCCCGAAGGCCGGCTGCTGCTGCAGACGCTGCGCTCCCACGACCAGTTCAACACCACGATCTACGGGCTCGACGACCGCTACCGCGGGATCAAGGGCGGGCGTCGGGTGGTCTTCGTCCACCCCGACGACATCGAGCACCTCGGCCACGCCGACGGTGACCGGGTCGACCTGGTCAGCGAGTGGCACGACGGCTCCGAGCGCACCGCGCCCGGGTTCCGGGTGGTGTCCTACGAGACGCCGCGTGGCTGTGCGGCGGCCTACTACCCCGAGACCAACCCGTTGGTGCCGCTCGACTCGACCGCGGTGGGCAGCAACACCCCGGTGTCCAAGTCGGTCATCGTGCGCCTCCAGCCGGCGACGGCCACGAAGGCCGGCGTCAGCCTGGCCGCCCGCACCGGCAGTGTCGAGACCGGCGACAAGCGCAGCACCGACCCCGTCCAGCAGAGCTGACCCGGGACCGAGGAGACGACCCGTGAGCAACCTGGAGGACCGGCCCGCCGAGGTCACCTGCGCCGCGGGGACCTCGCCCGGGGTACAGCTGATGGCCCCGCGCGACGTGCCTCTCGGCGGCCCGCGGGCGATGACCGTGCGCCGTACCCTGCCGCAGCGGGAGCGGTCCCTGATCGGTGCCTGGTGCTTCGTCGACCACTACGGGCCCGACGACGTGTCCGACACCGGCGGCATGCTGGTCGCGCCTCATCCGCACACCGGGCTGCAGACCGTGAGCTGGCTGTTCACCGGCGAGATCGAGCACCGCGACAGCGCCGGGCACCACGCGATGGTGCGACCCGGCGAGGTCAACCTGATGACCGCCGGCCACGGGATCAGCCACTCGGAGGTCTCCACACCGCAGACCCGCAGCCTGCACGGGGCCCAGCTGTGGGTGGCCCTGCCCGACGGTGCACGGGACCAGGCGCCCGGCTTCGCGCACCACGCGCCGACCCCCGTCACCGACGCGGGCTGGGAGGCGCGGGTGTTCCTCGGCTCGCTGCTCGGTGACACCTCCCCGGTAGCGACCGCGACCCCGCTCCTCGGCGCGGAGCTGCTCCTCGACCCCGGCACCACGCTGACGCTCGACGTCGACCCGACGTTCGAGCACGGGGTGCTCGTCGACCGCGGCGCGGTCGAGGTGGCCGGCACCCGTGCGGCGCCCCACGACCTCGCCTACGTGCCCCCGGGCGGCGCCGCGCTGACGCTGACGTCGTACGACGAACCGGTGCGGGTGCTGCTCCTCGGCGGGCCGCCGTTCGGCGAGTCGATCATCATGTGGTGGAACTTCGTCGGCCGCACCCACGAGGAGATCGTCGGCTTCCGCGAGCAGTGGCAGGCCCAGCTGACCGACGCCGGGCCAGATCTTCGGCTCGTCGACGGCCGCTTCGGCATCCCCGTCGGCCAGGACCTCCCACCCATCCCCGCCCCACCGCTCCCCAACGCCCGCCTCAAGGAGCGCCGCTAACTCGGCAGTCTGAGCAGTGCATTCACGCGGACTCGGCGATGGGAGGATGCGGGTCATGGGACCGGTGGTGGGTGAGGACGGTGTGCTGCGCTGCCCGTGGGCGGGTGGGCCCGGGATGATGCGCGACTACCACGACACCGAGTGGGGCAACCCGGTCCGCGGGGAGGCGGCCTACCTCGAGCGGCTGACGCTCGAGGCGTTCCAGTCGGGGCTGTCGTGGTCGACGATCCC